>JALZAE010000337.1 GCA_030948535.1 Gemmatimonadota bacterium
GGAGAAGCGCGCAAGGAGCACGCAGGAAAGTCAGAACTGAAGATCACCTCCCCCGTCCCCCCTCCGGCCTTCCGCGCTCAGACGGCCACGGGCGCCCGGTGAGCTCAGCGGTCGCGATCCCGGCCCGCTCGCACGACTTCGTCACGACCGACGAGGATCTCTCCGGCAGTCCGCTGTGGAACGCCGATCTCGCGCCGACGCCGCTCGATCGGCGCACTTGGTCCACATACAACATCGCGGCGCTCTGGATCGGGATGAGCGTCGTCATCACGACGTACACGCTCGCGTCGGGATTGATGCAACAAGGGATGAAGTGGTGGCAGGCGATGGGAGTGATTCTACTCGGCAATACCATCGTGCTCATCCCGATGATCCTCAACGCGCACGCGGGAACGAAGTACGGCATCTCCTTTCCGGTGCTGTGCCGGGCAAGCTTCGGCGTGCGCGGCGCCAACGTGCCGGCGATGCTGCGCGCGATCGTCGCCTGCGGATGGTTCGGCATTCAGACGTGGATCGGTGCCCTCGCGCTGGACGCGCTCATGCGTGCGGCGTGGCCGGGTTGGGCGAGCGTCCCGGGCTCGACCGCAATCGCCTTCGCCGCGTTCTGGTTGCTTCAGGTCGCGATCATCCTCAAGGGCACGGAGGGGATCAAGATTCTCGAGAGCTGGTCCGCGCCGCTCCTGCTCGGCGGCGGCGCGCTGCTGCTGGTGTGGGCCGTCCGCAACGGCGGAGGACTCGGGCACATCCTCAACGAGTCGCAGAAGCTGCAGAAGGGCGGGACGCCTTTCTGGACGCTCTTCCCCGCCGCGCTTACCGCGAACGTCGGCTACTGGGCGACGCTCAGCCTCAACATTCCTGACTTCACGCGCTACGCCAAGAACCAACGCTCGCAGATGCTCGGCCAGGCACTCGGACTGCCGACGACGATGACGGCATTCGCGTTCATCGGAGTCGCGGTGACGAGTGCGACCATCGTCATCTTCGGCGAAGCGGTCTGGGATCCCGTGGTGCTGATCAGCAAGATTGGCGGGGCGGGCGTGATCATCTTCGCCGCGCTCGTCGTGCTCGCCGCCCAGCTGACGACGAACATGGCCGCCAACGTGGTGTCGCCGTCGAACGACTTTTCGAATCTGAGTCCCAAACGCATCAGTTACGTGACTGGCGGGCTGATTACCGCGGTCGCCGGCATCGTGATGATGCCATGGAAGCTCTACTCCGATGCCGCCGCCTACATCTTCACCTGGCTGCTCGGCTACTCGAGCCTGATGGGCGCGCTCGGCGGCATCCTGATCGCCGACTACTGGGTGCTGCGCAAGCAGACGCTCGACACCACCGACCTCTTTCGCGAGCAGGGACGCTACACGTACGACAGGGGTGTAAACTGGCGCGCGATCGTGGCCCTGGTGCTGTCGATTGTACCGGTCGTCCCAGGCTTCTTGCGGGCGGCCACCACGCCGGGCGGCGCGATACCAAACCCGAACATTTTCGACCATCTCTATTCGTACGCCTGGTTCGTAACGTTTGTGCTGAGTTTTGTTTTCTACTTAGTCCTGATGCGCACGGCACGAAGACCGACATCTGACATCTGACGTCTGACGTTCTCACATGGTTTGGAGCTCGCGATGTCCCGAATTGTGAAGTGCGGTCTGATCCAAGCATCAAACGCCTGCGCGACGACTGAATCCTTGGACGTCATCCGCGAGGCGAACGTCACCAAACACCTCGAGCTCATCGAGGAAGCGGGCCGTCAGGGCGTGCAGATCCTCTGCATGCAAGAGATCTTCACCGGCCCGTACTTCTGCGCCGAGCAGAGCCCGCGCTGGTACGACGCCGTGGAGGCGATTCCCGATGGGCCGACGACGCGGCTGATGCAGGAAGTCGCCAAGAGGCACGCAATGGTGATCGTCGTGCCGCTGTACGAGGAAGACGGCGCCGGCGTCTATTACAACACCGCTGCCGTGATCGACGCGGATGGCACGTACCTCGGGAAGTATCGCAAGAACCACATTCCGCACTGCGCGCCCGGCTTCTGGGAAAAGTTCTACTTCAAGCCCGGCAACCTCGGCTATCCGGTGTTCGACACCTCCGCCGGCAAGATCGGCCTGATCATCTGCTACGACCGCCATTTCCCCGAGGGCGCGCGCGAGCTCGGATTGAATGGCGCCGAGATCGTGTTCAATCCGTCGGCGACGGTGGCGGGGTTGTCGGAGTATCTG
>JALZAE010000338.1 GCA_030948535.1 Gemmatimonadota bacterium
CGGGAAGTGTGCACATCCGCACCGCGCGGCTGGGTCTCGCCGAAGTGGTCGTGGAGATCAGCGACCGCGGCCAAGGGATTTCGCGCGCGGACATGTCAAAGATTTTCGAGCCCTTCTACACGACGAAGGCACCGGGCCGCGGTACCGGGCTTGGCCTCTCGATCTCGTACGGCATCATCGCCGATCACGGAGGACGGATCGAGGTCGACAGCGTGATGCACCAGGGCACGACGTTTCGGGTCATGCTGCCATCGGCCGCGTCGGGTGATCCATCGTGAGGTCGGACCCGCGCATCAAGGTGCTCATCGCCGAGGATGAGCCGCAGCTCGGCTCCATGCTCGAGAGGTTCCTCGCCAGCAAGGGCCATGACGTCACGACGCGAACCGACGGCCGTGCCGCCCTCGATGCGCTCAAGGCTGAATCGTTCGACGTCGCGCTGCTCGACATCGTCATGCCGGAGATCGATGGGCTCGAGGTGCTGCGTCAGCTGCGCGAAGAGTCCTCGCCGCCGGAAGTCATCATCATCACCGGCAACGGCACGGTGGAGACAGCGATCAGCGCCATGAAGCTCGGCGCGTACGACTATCTCGCCAAGCCGTACCGCATGGCGGAGATCGAAGTGCTCGTGCGCCGCGCATGGGAGAAGCGGCAGCTGGCGCGGGAAAACACGCTCCTCCACAAACGGCTCTCACGCGTCGACGACGCGGCCGAGATTCGAACGAGCTATGCTCCGATGCTGGCCGTGCTCGCACTGGTCGAGCGCGTGGCGAAGAGCGACTCGGCCGTCCTCATCCAGGGAGAGTCAGGGACCGGCAAGGAGCTGGTCGCGAAGTCGCTGCACCGGATGTCGCATCGCGCCGCCGGTCCGATGGTCGACATCAATTGCGCGGCGATCCCCGATGCGTCGCTGGAGAGCGAGCTCTTCGGTCACGAGAAGGGCGCCTTTCCGGGCGCGGCGTCACGGAAGCTCGGCATGTTCGAGCTTGCCACGGGCGGCACGATCTTCATGGATCAGATCGGCGAGCTCGACACGCGACTCCAAGGCAAGCTGTTGCGAGCGCTCGATCAGGGCACGTTCTATCGCGTCGGCGGAACGCAGAAGGTGCAGACCGACGTGCGCGTCGTCGCCGCCACGAATGAGGACTTGGCGCGCCGGGTCGAGCAATCGACCTTTCGCGATGACCTGTACTACCGCATCAATACCATCAGCGTGACGCTGCCGCCGCTGCGCGATCGCGTCGTCGACATTCCGCTGCTCGCCGAGCATTTCCTCCGGCACTACGGTGGCAGCACCACGCCCAAGCTCACACCAGAGGCGGTGACCGCGCTGCAGGCCTACTCGTGGCCGGGCAACGTGCGCGAGCTTCGCAACGTCATGGAGCGCCTGACCCTCCTGTCGAGTGACGGCGTCATTCGCGCGGCGGATCTTCCGCTGCCGGCGCAGGCGCCTGCTCGCGGCGCCGGCGCCCGCGCGGACGAGTCTCTCGCCGATGACGTTCGCAGCACCGAGTCGCTACCCTCGCTGGAACAGCTGGAGCGAAGACACATCGAGTCGGTGTTGCGCCGCGTCGCGTGGCATCAGGGGCGGGCCGCCGACATCCTCGGCATCTCGCCCAAGACCCTGTATCGCAAGATGCGCGAGTACGGCTTTCGCCGCCCGGCGGATGCCTCGCTCGCCGACCTTCCGGATGCGCGCCGATGAAGATCTTGGTGATCGAGGACGACCCGACCGTCGGGCAGTACGTCAAGCGCGGTCTCGAAGAGCAGCGCTGGGGGGTCGATCTCGTCACCGATGGTGAGGAGGGCGAAGCGCGGGCGACATCGGATGCGTATGACCTGATCGTGCTCGACATGCGGCTGCCCGGCCGGTCGGGGATGGAGGTGCTGCGCAGCTTGCGCGCGCGCGGATTCGAGCGACCGGTGCTCGTGTTGACCGCACAGGATGCGGTCGACGCCAAGGTGCAAGCGCTCCGGGCCGGCGCCGATGACTACGTGACCAAGCCCTTCGCGTTCGAGGAGCTGCTCGCCCGCGTCGAGGCGTTGAGTCGTCGCCCTCGCGAGATCGCCAAGCCCGTGCTGCGCATCGCGGATCTCGAGCTGGATCAAGCGACGAGGCTGGTGACCCGCGGCGGACAGCTCATCGAGCTGACGCCGAAGGAGTACACGGTGCTGGAGTATCTC
>JALZAE010000339.1 GCA_030948535.1 Gemmatimonadota bacterium
GGTGGCGTACCGCCAACCGAACGCGTCCGGCGCCGAGCGCGCGCGCCGCGATCACGTAGGGAGTCGTACGCGCTACCATGAGCTCCGCGCGCACGATGCGCGCGATGCCAAGCCATCCCGTCAGGCCGACCACGAGCGCAACCGGCACGAGTCCGGGTCCGAGCACCGTAACGAGCAGCAACGCGAGGAGCAGCGCCGGAATCGAATCGGCGATTTCGGCGGCACGCATGAGAAGATCGTCCCACCAACCGCCGAGTATCGCAGCGAGCGCGCCGACGAGAACGCCGACCGTCAGCGCGACGACGGTCGCCAGCACGCCGACGGCAAGAGATGTCCGCGCGCCAAACGCGAGCCGCGCCCACGCGTCGCGGCCGACCAAATCGGTACCCAATGGATGCGCCGCGCTAGGCGACGCGAGTGCGGCGCCTCCACTCGCGAGTCCGCCGGCCGACGCAAAGACACTCGGCGCGAGGGCGACGAGCGTGAAGGCGATCAAGATCGTCGTCGCGATCGCCCCCTCGCCGGTGGCCCACACGCGGGCGACACGAGGACTCTCCGGCGCGCGCTCGACGACGAGAACGTCCTCGCGCAAACGCTCGCGCAGCGCAAATTCCGGCGACGTTCGCTCACTCATGTCGAATTCGCGGGTCGACCGCGGCGAGCAGGATGTCGGCAACGAGGTTGGCCACGACCACCAGCAGCGTGCCGGTGAGAATAACGCCGAGGATCATCGGATAGTCGCGCGCCAACGTTGCGTCGACGGCGAGACGTCCGATGCCCGGCCACGCGAAGACGGTTTCGGTGAGCACGGCCCCGCCAGCCCAGTGCGCCGCCGTGAGCGCGAGCAACGTGATGGGCGCGGTCAGCGCATTCCGCAAAACATGCCGCCAGAGGATTCGCCACTCAGGATTGCCGATGGCGCGCGCCGTGCGCACGTGATCGCGCAGCCAGACGTCGAGCAGACGCGCGCGGGTGACGCGTGCGACTCCGAACATGGGCTGGAGCGCGAGCGTCAGCGCGGGCAGTGCGAGATGCGCGAGAAGATCCGAACTGCCACCCCCGCGCGCGGACGTCATGCCCTGACTTGGCAGGATGCCCAACACCAGCGCGAAGACCACCAGAAGCACGAGGCCCGCGACGAAAGGCGGTTGGTTGCCGCTGAGCAACAACGCGAGAAACGCAAATCGCTCGAGGCGCGGTGACCGTTGCGCGAGACGCGTGAGCAGCAAGCCGAGTCCGACTCCGAGGACCGCGGCGAGCACGAACGCCGCGCCCGCGAGCAAGAGCGACGCGGGCAACCGTTCGGCGATGGCGCTGGTGACGGGGCGTCCTTGGACGATCGATTGCCCGAGGTGCCCGTGCGCGAGCTCGCTCAGATACGCGAGAAATCGTTGGGGCACCGGCTGGTGGAGCGCAAGACGCGAGCGAAGGGCGGCCAGCGTCGCGGCGTCGGGCGATCCTCCTTCTCCGAACAGCAAGAGGACCGGATCGCCAGGCACGAGCGACATCAGGGTGAAATTGAGCGCCGCGACGGCGACGAGGAGCGGCACCGCCAGCGCGATCCGTCGAGCGACGATGCGCCACATGCGGCGGCCGCCCGGTCAGCGAGTGACGATCGTCGCCTCGTCGAACGTGTGCCCGCTCCAGATGCGCAGCCCTCGCACCTCGGCGCGCCACGCGCGCAACCCGTCGGTCTCGACGAGCCAGAGATAGGGAACATCGTCGAGGAGGATCCGCTGCACGCTGCCGTAAATCTGCTTGCGCTTCGCGGGGTCGAGCGTGCTCGCCGCCAAATCGAAAAGTGAATCGACAATCGGATTGCGATAGCCCGCGCCATTGTTGAACGGAATCGGTAGGACGTTGCGCGAATCGTATACACGCTTGACCCCGATGTCGGGATCGGCCCCGTTGCAGTACGACGCGACGCCAAAATCGAAATCCTGTTTGATGTACACCTTGTCGACGGCGGCGTTGAAATCCATCGGATCGAGCACGAAGTCGACGCCGACGCGAGCGAATTGATCACGAAGTGTTTCCGCCAGCGCCTCGAATCCGGGAGTGCCATACGTGAATCGGAGCTGCATGCGCGGAGAGTTTCCGTGACGAACGACTCCGGCTGAATCGAAGAGGCGCGCTGCCCGAGCGGAGTCGTACGCGAGCGGCCCGCTCACGCGGTCCGTCGCGCCGAGCTCGGTGTGAAAGGGACCGCGCGCCGGGCTCGCCGTGCCTTGGTACAGCCGCTCGGCCAGAAAGGCCCGATCGATCGACAGACTAAGCGCGCGGCGTACGCGCACATCATCCAGCGGATGCCGGCGCAAGTTGGGCACGAGCGTGTTCACGCACCATCCGCCACCGGCGCCGGCGGGATGTCGGCCGAGCCGCACGCCTGGCGCGGCGCGCAGGCGAGCGAGCTGCGA
>JALZAE010000564.1 GCA_030948535.1 Gemmatimonadota bacterium
GCGAGAGAGCAACGGCGAGACAATAGCGCAGGGCGATGAGGCGCATCGGCTACAGGAAATCCGTCAGCCGCGACACGTGTCGGACTCGTGCGATTGCGCCGGCGTGAACCAGAGCGCGATGTCGTAGTCGTAGCACAGCTCTTCACCCGCGACGACAACGCGCAGCGTGATCACCGACATCGTGTCGGGCTCGGGGCCATCCTCGAGCTCGATGTTCGGATGACTCGAGTGGTTGTAGAACATCAGCAGACCGCCGCCCATCGCATGCTCTCTGCCCTCATCATCGTCCCAATAGAGGAGATATTGGTCGAGCACGGTGAGGTCGGATCCGCGGTCGAGAAGATCCGCGTCCGGAACGATGATCACCGGCGAGCGCTCGACCTCGGTGCCGGCGGGAATGTCCTTGGCCGCGACGACGCCGCGTCCCTTCCCCGGGCGCATCTCCCAACGGACCAAACCTTCGGGCCGGTCGCTGTGCGCGGCAAGAGCGTTTCGGGTCTCTACGGATTCTGCGGTCGATGAGCTGGTCATTGCCATGCTGATTGTTGTTGAGGAGCGACGCGAGCCACGCCCGACCCGTGCAATGTACCCGCCTTATCGCGCCCCTGTTCTATGCGATGCGGAATGAGCGGTAGACAGAGGGAGCCGCGGTCGCGAACGTGGTGCACCTCAACGCGGAGATCTCTCGTGGGTTCGCTGTCGTCTGCGCTCGTTCTTGGTCACCGTCGGTGCGCCATGCCGTTGCTTTCGCTCGCCGTCGCGTGCGCCAGCGCTTTCCCCGCGCCGGCCCAGACGATGCCGAACGACGATCGTCCGCGCGGCACCATCGTCGTCACTAACATGACGGACAATACAGCCACAGTGTTGGACGCCTCGAGCGGCCGCACCCTCGCCACGATCGCGACCGGTGAGGGCCCGCACGAAGTCGCCATCTCGCGCGATGGCCGCTGGGCGGTCGTGAGCAATTACGGCGTTCGCGGAAAGCCCGGCAACACGCTCACCGTGATCGACCTCCGCACGCGCACCGTCACTCGCACCGTCGATCTCGCCGAGCATCAGCGGCCCCACGGCAGCGCGTTTCTGCCGGGCGATACGCTGCTCGCGGTCACCTCCGAGGTGAGCAAGGCAATTCTCTTCGTCGATCCGCGCGCGGGCCATGTCGCGAGCACCCAGCCGAGCCAAGGTCGCGCAACGCACATGCTGGCGCTCTCGGCCAAGGGCGATCGCATGGTGACCGCCAACATCGCCGACGGCACGATCACCGTTCTTTCGCCGCTCACGTCCCAGCCGGGCACGCTGATTCACGTCGCGGCGCAGCCCGAGGGCATCACGATCACGCCCGACGGCAATATGGCGTGGGTCGGAAGCGACAAGGACAGTGTCGTGACGATCGTCGATCTGCGCGCCGGGCACGTCGTCGACACGCTGCGCGGATTTGGCCTGCCATATCGTCTGGCCATCTCACCCGACGGGCGGCTCGCCGCGATCACCGATCCGGTCAAGGCGGAAGTGCGGATTTTCGACGCCGCCACCCACAAGCAGCGCTTCGCGGTGGCGATCCCGCGCGACAGCATCGTCGGCGCGGCCGAGGTGCCGGGGTCTCCGTCGCCCGAAGGCATTGCCATCTCGTCCAACAGTCGTTGGGCCTTCGTCACGCTGCAAGGGCGCAATCGGCTCGCCACGATCGACCTCGCGCGCGGCGTGATCGTGGGCCTCGCGCCGATCGGCAATTGGTCCGACGGCGTCGGCTACTCGCCTCTGGTGCCCCAACACCCCTGACTCCGCTTGACGATCAACTCTTGACAATCAAGATGTAGCGCGCCTATCGTCGAAGCACACCCTTCGCGCGAGCCGGCCGTGGACGAGCCCAACACCGACATCATTCAAGGCACGCTGGACATGCTGATCCTCAAGACGCTCAGCCCCCAGCCCATGCATGGCTTCGGCATCGCGCGCCGCGTCGAGCAGATCTCGCGTGGCGTGTTCAAGGTGAACCCGGGCTCGCTCCTCACCGCCCTGCAGCGACTCGAGCGCGCCGGATGGCTCGACGCCGAATGGCGGCAGACCGAGCACTCGCGCCGCGCGAAGTTCTACGCGCTCACTCGCGCCGGCCGGAAGCAGCTTCAGGCCGAGACGGCCGATTGGACGCGGCGCGCATCGGCGATCGCGCGGCTGCTGAAGGCGGAGGGCTGACCCCATGTCACTCTGGCGCCAGCTCAGCCGCGGCGTGCGCGCGCTCGTGCATCGGAGCGCGACCGATCGCGACGCCTCGGACGAGGTGCGCTTCTACCTCGACCAGGCAACCGCGGCGTACGTCGCGCGGGGCCTCTCGGACGACGATGCCCTGCGCGCCGCGAAACTCGACCTCGGCGGGGTGACGAACGTGGTCGAGGAAGTGCGCGGCTCCGGCTGGGAACACATCGTCGACAGCGCGGTCGGCGATCTGCGCTACGCGGCCCGCCGTCTCCGCGCCGCACCCGGCTTCACGGCGATCACCGTGCTCACCCTCGCGCTCGGCATCGGCGCCACCACCGCGATCTTCAGCGCGCTCAATCCGATTCTCTTCGAGCCCCTTCCATACCGCGACGCGGGTCGCGTCATGATGGTCGCCGAGCTGAATGCCGATGGCTCGCGCCATCCCGGATCGTTCGGCATGTACCACGAGCTCGAGGCCCGCACTCGCTCCTTCGATGCCATCGCCGTGCTCAAGCCCTGGCAGCCCACGATGACCGGCGCGAACCAGCCGGAGCGCATCGACGGCCAGCGCGTGAGCGCGAGCTATTTCCGCGTACTCGGCGTCTCGCCGATGCTCGGCAGAGATTTTCAGGAATCGGACGACCACGCCAAGGGGCCGAACGTCGTGATGCTGAGCGAAGCGCTCTGGCGGCGACGCTTCGGCGGTGACCGCGCGATCATTGGCCGGCGCATCGCGTTGAACGAGGCGCGCTCCGGCGCCATGGACAACGGGTACGAGGTCATCGGCGTGATGCCGCGCGGCTTCGAGAACGTGCTCGCGCCGTCGGCGGAGCTGTGGGCGCCGCTGCAGTACGGGATGTCGCAGGGCCGGGCGTGGGGCCATCACTTGAGCACCGTGGCGAGACTGAAGCCCTCGGTCACCGCCGATCAGGCGACGCGCGAGCTCAACACGCTCGGCAATGCGGCGCTCAAGGTGCTGCGTCCCGAGACGTACGATTCCACGGTCGCGATCGTCGTGGCGTCACTGCAGAGCGAGATGACGCGCGGCATCAAGCCGACGCTGATGGCGATCCTGGGCGCAGTGCTACTCGTCCTCGTCATTGCCTGCGTGAACGTCACCAATCTGCTCCTCGCTCGCGGCGTGCAGCGCCGCGGAGAATTCGCGTTGCGCGCCGCGCTCGGCGCGGGGAGCGGACGGCTCGTCAGACAACTCCTCACCGAGAGTCTGCTCATCGCGATCATGGGGGGCGTGGCAGGCACGGCGGTGGCGACGCTCGGCGTGCGCGCGCTCGTCGCGCTCACCCCGCCCGGATTGCCAAGGGCCGGCGCGATCGCCGTCGATGGCGCCGTCCTCGCATTCGGGCTGGTGATCACGACGCTGATCGGTCTCGCGTTCGGGCTGATGCCGGCGCTACAAGCGGCGCGCAGCGATCCGAATCGCGCGCTGCAGCACATCTCGGCGCGCACGGCGGGCGGCCACCGCCGCACGCGCAATGCGCTCGTGGTGACGGAAGTCGCACTGGCCCTCATTCTCCTCGTGAGCTCGGGACTACTGTTGCGCAGCTTGCAGCACCTGTTCGCCGTCTCCGCCGGCTTCGACGCCGACCAATTGCTCACGATGCAAGTGCAGACATCCGGGCATCGCTTCTACACGGACAGCGCGACACAGCGATTTTTCTCCGAGGCCCTCGACGCGGTGCGGCGCGTACCCGGCGTGCGCTCGGCCGCGCTCACCGCGCAGCTGCCATTGAGTGGGGACTATGACGCGTACGGTGTGCGCTTCGAATCGATGCCAGTGCCGCGCGCGGATGATGACGGCACCGCGTTCCGCTATGCCGTGAGCCCGGGTTACATCGAGACGATGCGGATCCCCCTTCGGCGGGGACGACTGTTCGATGAGCACGATGTCGGGGGCGCGCCCCGAGTCGCGCTCATCAGCGAGTCGTACGCCAAGCGTGTATTTCGGGGAGCCTCGCCGATCGGCGAGCGATTCGCGATGGGACCAAATGAGGGAACCCCCTATACCATAGTTGGAGTCGTCGGCGATGTGAGGCAGCAGTCGCTGGCGGTCGACGAAGGGACCGCCGTGTACGTCCCGGCGACGCAGTGGCACTGGGCCGACTACGTGATGTCGCTCGTCGTGCGGGCGCGCGGCGACGCGGCCGCACTCGCGCCCGCTGTGCGCAACGCTGTCTGGTCGGTCGACAAGGATCAGGCGATCGTGCGGGTTGCCACCATGAGCGATGTCGTCGCGACATCGGCCGCGGAGCGGCGCTTCGCCCTGGTGGTGTTCGAGGCCTTCGCGCTCACGGCGCTGGTGCTGGCGGCGGCCGGGATTTATGGCGTCCTCTCGGGCAGCGTGAACGAGCGCACCAGAGAGATCGGCGTGCGCGCGGCACTCGGCGCGTCGCGCCTGAACATTCTCGCGTTGGTGTTCAGGCAGGGGATGACGCTGACCGCGCTCGGCGTCGTGCTCGGTCTCGTGGGTGCCGCCGCGGCGAGCCGCGCGATCGGGGCGATGCTGTTCGGCGTGTCGCGGCTCGATCCACTCACCTACTTCGGCGTGATCGCGCTGCTGGCGGGAGTGTCGCTCGTAGCGTGCGGAGTGCCGGCGTGGCGCGCGGTGCGGGTGGACCCTGCGAGCACATTGAGAGCTGAATAGACGCTGCCGGCCGCGCCCGTTTTCGCAGTACGTGGACGCGTGGACGCCACTCCCGGCCGGCGCTCCACGAAGCGCTCGTCGCCGCACTGGCCGAGTCCGGCGTCGATGTCATCGCCCTCGGCGAGGTGCCGACGCCGACGCTCTCCTGGGCACTCGCGCGGCTCGGCGTGGGCGGTGGATCCAGATCACCGCGTCGCACAATCCGCCGAAGTTCAATGGGTTCAAGCTGTGCATCGGTACGAGCGCGGTCTATGGCAACGACATCCAGCGTCTATTGGCGATCGCGCGCGAAGGGCGGCGCGTCATCGGCAGTAACAGTGTACGCGCCGAGCAGGTGATCGATCGCTACATCGACGATGTCGTCTCGCGCGTCGGTCCCCTCTCCCGGCCGATGACGGTCGCGCTGGATGGTGCGAACGGTGTCGGTGCGGCGCCCGCCCGTCGCGTGCTCGAGGCGATCGGGGCCCGCGTCACCTGTCTCTCGTGCACGAGTGACGGAACTTTTCCCGACCATCTGCCCGATCCGAGCGTCGAGGCAAACCTCGCCGCGCTCGAGGAAAACGTGCGGAAGGGTGACGTCGATATCGGACTGGCCGTGGACGGGGATGCGGATCGCGTCGGCGTCATCGATGAGCTTGGTCGCATGGTATGGGGCGACCGCGTGCTCGTGCTGCTCGCGCGCGACGTCCTCGCGCGCCGGCCGGGCGCGACGGTGATCTTCGACGTGAAATGCTCGCAAGCGCTGCCCGACGCAATTTGAGCCACGGGCGGCGTGCCGGTGATGTGGAAGACCGGTCACTCCTTGATCGAGCAGAAGATGACGGAGCTTGGCGCACCGTTGGCGGGAGAGCTGTCGGGTCACATGTACATCGGCGATGGCTGGTACGGCTTCGACGACGCGATCTACTCGGCGGCGCGAATTCTTTCCATCGTCGCCCGCGCGGGACGCGGGTCACGCTCGCTGTACCTGAGTCGTAGCTTCTCCGCCGCCGGCGCTCGCAACGTCACGACCCATCGTTACGGCGACCGCGTGTGTAAGACCGTCATCGGCGAGCGCGATCGCCCGGTCGGGTGCCTCGCGGCCATCGATCGTCACGCGCAAAACGCCGCGTGACACTCCGCTAGGGTTCTCGACCGCGATGTTGTAACTGCTCGAGCGGTGGCGGTACGCGATCGTAAAGTCGCGCCAGCCGGCGGGCACGCATGGGTCGATGGTCAGCCGATCGCCCTGCTTCGTGAATCCGAGAATCGCCTCGAGCGCCACGCGATACATCCAGCTCGCCGAGCCGGTGTACCATGTCCAGCCGCCCCGGCCGACGTGGCCTACGGCGGTGTACACGTCGGCGCACACCACGTACGGCTCAACCTTGTAGGTGCTCGCGCCGGCGGGCGTCTCAGCGTGGGTGAGCGGGTTGAGCAGATCGAGTAGATGGAACGCGTGATCGCCGTCGCCGAGGCGCGCGGCGGCGAGCGCGGTCCAGAGCGCGGCATGCGTGTACTGCGCTCCGTTCTCGCGCACGCCGGGCACGTACCCCTTGATGTAGCCGGGATCGTGCGACGATCGATCGAAGGGAGGCGTGAGGAGCATGATGAGCCGGGCGTCTTCGCGCACGAGGTGCGTGTCGACGGATCGCATGGCGCGCCGCGCTCGCTCGGGATCGGCCGCGCCCGAGATCACGGACCAGCTCTGCGCGATCGCGTCGATCTTGCACTCATCGCTCCCGGCGGACCCCAATGGTGTTCCATCATCGAAGTAGGCGCGTCGATACCACTCTCCATCCCACGCCTCGCGCTCGGCCGCATCCGCGTAGGCGGCGGCGTGCGCGCGAAATCGGGTGGCCGCGGTCGCGTCACCGCGGGCATCGGCGCGCGTCGCGAATTGGCGCAGGGTGGCGATGAGAAACCAGGCGAGCCACACGCTCTCGCCCTTTCCTTCGATGCCGACGCGGTTCATCCCGTCGTTCCAATCACCGCTGCCGATGAGCGGCAGTCCGTGCACGCCCGTGGTACACGCGCGGTCGAGCGCGCGTACGCAGTGCTCGTAGAGCGTTCCGGACTCGTCGCTCGTGGTCGGCTGCTCGTACGCCTCCTGCTCGCCAGGCGCGAGCGGAGCCTGCGCGATGAAGTGCACGCGCTCCTCCCAAATGCCGTCGTCGCCGGTGACGGTCACGTAGCGGTCGGCGACGAAGGGAAGCCACGCCAGATCATCCGAGAAGCGTGTTCGTACCCCGCGTCCGCTTGGCTCGTGCCACCAGTGCTGCACATCGCCCTCGGCGAACTGATGCGCCGCCGAGCGCAGGATATGGGCGCGGGCGATGTCCGCCTCCGCATAGAGAAAGGCCATGCAGTCTTGAAGTTGATCGCGGAAGCCGTACGCCCCGCTGGATTGGTAGAGCGCCGATCGCGCCCACATGCGGCACGACAGTGCTTGGTACAGTGACCAGCGATTGAGCATCGCGTCGAATGTCGGGGACGGCGTGCGGACGCTGATCGTCGACAGGCGCTCCGTCCACGCTTGCACGGCAGCGTCGACGGCATCGCGCGCCATCGGCGCATCGCGGAGCCGCGCGATGATCTCGCGCGCCGCATCCTGGCTCTCGGCGGCGCCGAGGAGCACGACGACGTCGCGGCTTTCGCCCGGCGCGAGCACGAGCGAGGCACGGAAGGCGGCGCATGGGTCATAGCCGGCGCCGGTCGTGCCGGAGAGCGTTGCGCGCGAGAGGCCGGCCGGCGCGACGAGATCGCCGTTCCGTCCGATGAACTCTTCTCTATTCGCGGTAAAGCTTGCCGTGTGATCCGCCGTCGCCTCACTCACCCACGAAAAGGCGACGCGCGACGTGAAGTCGGATGCAAAGAAATTCTCCGCGAAGAGGGCGCCGGTGTCGGCGTCGCGCCAGGTATGAATCTGGTGGCGCGTATGCTCGCGGATCGCGCCGAGCGACCACTCGACGAAGCTGGTCAGTCTCAGCTGCCGAGGGCGAGCGCCACGGTTGGTGATGCGGAGACGCGTCACCTTGACGGCGTCCGACACGGGAACGCCTACCGTCATCTCGGTCGCGATACCGTCGCGCGTGTGCAAAAACGTCGTGCGTCCCGGCTCGTGACTCACGGTGTAGCCGGGAGGTTCGGCGCGGCCGGTCGGAGCATCGCGCGCCGGCGCGGGTCCAGGCGTCGGTGTCCAGGGCTCCGCCGCCGAGCCGGCGGCCTCATCCGACAGATACAGCACCTCGCCCATCGGATCGCTCACGGGATCGTTGTACCATGGCGTGAGGCGGAAGAAGTAGCTGTTCTCTGCCCACGCGAATCCGCCTCCG
>JALZAE010000588.1 GCA_030948535.1 Gemmatimonadota bacterium
GGTGAGGCCAGCTATACCGCGTCGACGTTGATGACCGTCTCAGCCAATTCGGTCAACTTCTCGTCGGTGTCGCCTTCTTCGTCGAGTGTCTGCTGGAGAATCTCGGCCTGCTCGTCGAATCCAAGCGTGTCGGCGTAGGTGCGGGCGCAGCCGTAGCCCGCGATCTCGTAGTGCTCGACCCGCTGTGCGGCGGCGATGAGGGCGGCGTCGAGGACGTCGGAGTCCGCCTTCTCCTTCATGGTCTTCTCGCCTTCCTTGAGCAGACCCTTCATCCCCTCGCACTCCTCGCCCTCCGGCTCCTCCTCCAATTCGGTGAGGATCTGCTCGAGCCGCCGCGCGTGCTCTTCGGTCTGGCGCAGATGCAGCTCGAATCCCTGCTTGAGCTCGGGGTGCGATGCGGCCTTCACCATCTTTGGAAGCGCCTCGAGAATCTGCGTCTCGGCGCTGTAGAGATCCTTGAGTTGTTCGACGTACAGCTGATGAAGTGAATCGAGCGCCATGACATCTCCTGCGTTTCGCGGTGATCCGGATGATGTGGACTCGCGGGAGAGGCATGGGGCGTACCACTCTCAATCATGGGCGCGCCGAGTCCGGGTGCCGACTGCGAGTGCCCGCCTGATTCACGGTTCCGTGAAGTACTCGTCGATGCAGATCCCGATCAGCTGGCGCAGCATCGTCTCGTGCTCCGGGAGATTGGGCGCATAGCGCACGTCGGCGATCGCGCCCCAGATCGATTTGAGCAGCACGAGCAGTTGTTCGGGGCGCAGCGACTTCGCGCGCGCCTCCGCGGCGAGCTTTTTCAGGGCGACGCGCAGCGAATGGCTATGGTTTTTCTCCCGAACCGCTAGCTCGAGCACGGCCCGCACCTCGGCGATCGTAGTCGCGTCGATCGGTGACGACGACGGGGTAAATTCACGCGCCATCATCATGCTGTACTGCTCCAGGGCGTCGGGATGCGTCGGGATGCGTCGCGATCGTCGAGGCTGACGGGTCGCGAGCGCGCCTGGATCGCTCCAAGGCGCGATGCAAATGTTTCCGCGGTACGGACGCACGTCAAGGCGCCCTGGTGTAGCCCTTGCCTCACTTTCTTGGTTCGGCCTTCGCGTCACCACAAACGGAAACTGCTAGCTGCAAGTGAATCCGGTTCGAGTCCTGGTTCTGTCTGTCGACCTTCTGGTCTCCGCTCTCTTCGGTGCTCTCCTCGAAAGCGAGGGGTTCGAGCCGGTGTACGCGAACGACGGTGAAAGCGGTCGCGATGCCTTGAGCCGGCTGCGCCCCGACGTCGTTCTGATCGAGAGTGCGAACGATGTACTCTCCTCCGATGCCTTCCTCGGACCGGCGATGATGATGGGAGTGAAGATCATCGTTTTCGGCGCGCAACGCTCCAGCGCGCGCCTCGACGACCTCCGCGACCGGCTCGGCGCGGGCGTGCTCATGCTTCCGGTGCGACCCGGCCAGATGGCTGAGGTCATCGAGCGTGTACTCCAGAAGTGACGGGCCGTGCGCACGCGGCGACGCATTCCATATACTGGAGACATGGCCGTTCCCGCTCTGCCCCGGCGCATCCTCCTCGTCGATGCCGACGCCTTCTACGTCGCCGTCGCGCGGATGATCGACCCGGAAGGCGCTGGCAAAGAGCCGCTACTCATCGTCGGCGGATCGCGTGAGAGTCGCGGCGTCGTTTGCTCTGCGAGTTACGAGACCCGAAAGTTCGGCGTGCGCAGCGCGATGCCGATCTCGCGAGCGCTCAAGCTCTGCCCGCAGGCGGTCTGCGTTCCCATCCCACGCAAAACGTGCTCGATCAAGAGCGGCGAGATTCGCGATGTGCTCGGCCGGTGGGCGCCGGTCGTCGAAGGCGCCAGCATCGACGAGTGGTACTGCGACCTGAGCGGCACCGAGTCGCTCTATAAGAATGAGCCGCTCGATACGACCGCACATCGCATCCGCGATGATGTCCTCGCGTCGACCGGACTCTCCGTCTCCATCGGAGGCGGTGCAGCGAAGCTCGTCGCCAAGCTCGCTGTCGAGCGTGCCAAGCCAAAGACCGGCGCCACCGGCGTGCACATCGTGGCACCGGACGAGGAGGCCGCATTCCTGCGCAGCTTCTCCCTCGCCGAGATTCCACTCATCGGCCCGAAGTTCCAACAGCGTCTCGCCAATCGCGGCCTGCGGACAGTGGCCGACGTCCTCGCCCACGACGAGACTACCCTCGAGCGCTGGTTCGGCGAACGCGAAGCGCAATGGCTGCACGACCGCGTTCGCGGCATCGACGACAGCGACGTCGCGCCGCGCGAGATCGCCAAGAGCATCAGCCGGGACGAGACCTTCGCCGAGGACATCGGCGACGACGGCGAGCTCGAGCGCGAGCTGCTCCGGCTCGTCACGCGCGCCGCGAGCGATCTGCGAGGGGACGAGCTCGAGGCGCGCACCATAACCGTCCGGATCCGTGATTTCGATTTTCGCACCCGACAGGCGAGTCGTGCGCTGCCGGAGAGCGTGATCGCGGACCGCGTGATTTACCAGACCGCGCGAGAGCTCTTCACGAAGCTTCGCCGCGCGCGCAAAGTCCCCGCGCGCCTTCTCGGCGTCGCACTGTCCACCCTGGTCGACGAGCACGCGCTCAAGGGCCCAGCCCAGCTTGCACTATTCGCCATCACGAACAAGGAGAGCAGCTCCGGCGAAACCGAGCGCGACCGTGTCGTCGCGCGCACGGTGGACACCGTCAGAGAGAAGTTCGGTTCCGGAGCGATCGTACCGGGAAGGTTGAAATAGCACTGACGTCTGACGCCTGTCATCTCTTATTCAGTTCGCATCGCGACCGTGGGACTGATCTTTGCCGCCCGCCTCGCAGGCAGATAACACGCAACACCCGCCACTATCGACAAGACACTCGCGGCCACCGCGTAGGTCGTGGCGTCAGTCGCACTCACCTCGAATAACAAGCTGGCTGTCACTCGCGCCGCGCCGAGCGCGCCGAGCAGCCCTGCGACAACCGCGATGAGAATCAGCTTCGCGCCATCTCTCATCACCAATGACTCGATGTCTGCCAACTGAGCACCAAACGCCATCCGAATCCCGATCTCCTGTGTACGCTCGGCCACCGAGTACGCCATCACGCCGTAGACGCCGATCGCCGCCAGCAGCACGGCGAACAGCGAGAAGGCCGCGAGCAGCGAGGTGGTGAAGCGCTCCTGCGTCGTCGCATCGGCCAGCACGCGGTCGAGCACGACGACATCGTAGACCGGCAGATTGGGGTCGAGCCCCCTAACCTCGCGACGGACCGCCTTCACGATCCCATCGGGCGCGCCCGGCGCGCGGACGATGATCGACAGCGCCGACGTGCTCTGCTGCGCGGTGCTGAGAAAGACCTGCGAATTGGGTCCATGCCGATAGTCGTTGTCGCGCACGCTCCCCACCACGCCCACGACCGTGATCCACGCATTCTCCGGACGGTCGGGACCGAGCTTCACCCACGCGCCGATGGGGCTCGCGCCGGGCCAGAGCGTCTTCGCCATCGCTTCGTTGATCAGCATCACGGCCGGCGACGTCGCGGAGTCCTCCGGCGTGAATCCTCGGCCGGCCAATAGTGGAATTCCCATCGTCCGAAAATATTCCGCCGTCACGAAGCGCAAATCCGCGCCTGGACGCTCGGCCGCCTGCCGGACCTCTCGCCCGTCGATCAGCACCGAGGTCGTCACGTTCTGGTCGTGCATCGGCAGTCGTGTTATCGCGCCGGCCGCGGTCACCGTCGGAATCGCGCGCACGCGCGACAGCAGCTCGCCAAAGAACGCCCCACGCTTTTCCGCTGATGGGTAGTTGGCCGAGGGCAATGCGATCTTGAACGCGACGGCCTGCTCGGTGCGGAAGCCCGGATTCATGCCGCGCAGGCGCGCGAAGCTGTTGATGACGAGGCCGGCGCCGATCAGCAGCACGACCGCGATCGCGATCTCTCCGATCACGAGCGCCTGACGCAAATGTCGCCGCGCCGGTCCTGCCGTGCCGCGCGCCCCTTCCTTGAGTGACGTACCAAGAGCGGCAGCCGAGCCCTGGAGCGCCGGCGCGAGGCCGAACAACATCGCCGCGGCGAGCGAGATCGCCGCCGCGAAGCCGAGCGCGCGCGCGTCGACGGCGATCGGATTGTAACGGGGCAACGTCGCGGGACTCACCGCGACCAACACTCTCACCCCGGCGATCGCCACTACCACGCCGCCGAGGCCCGACACGAGCGCCAGAAGCGCGCTCTCCGTCATCATCTGCCTGACGAGTCGCCCGCGGCGTGCGCCCAGCGCGATGCGCACCGCGAGCTCGCGCTGCCGGCCGATCGCGCGGGTGAGTGTGAGATTGGCAACGTTGGCGCAGCCGATGAGCAGCACGAACCCGATGCCCGTGAGCAGCACGAGCAGCGCGCGGCGGATGTCGCCCGACACCTGTTCGGCGAGCGGAATAAGCGTCACGCCCCACCCCTCGTTGCTCTCCGGATATTGCGTCTCCAGTCGTCGCGCGACGGTGGCCAGATCGCCGCGCGCGGCGGGGATCGTCACGCCGGGTTTGAGCCGGGCGATGACCGAGAGCAGGCTCACCTGCCGTCCTTCGAGAAAGCGGCCGAGCATCGGCAGGGAGGTGTAGAGGACCGCCGTGCTCCCCGGGAGTTGAAAGCCGCTCGGCATGACGCCGACGATCGTGTACCTCTCGCCATCGAGCGTCATGCTCCGTCCGAGCACGGCGTGATCCCCGCCAAATCGACCCTGCCACATGGCGTACGACAGCACGACGACCTTGCCGCTTCCTCGGTGGTCCTCTCCAGGCAAAAGGCCACGGCCGATGACGGGCGCAACGCCGAGTACGGGAAAGAGCGAGGAGGTCACCGGCGCGACGACGATCCGCTCGGCGTCGCCCTGGCCCGTGATGGTCGCGTTCCACATCCCGAAGTAGGCGCCCAGGTCATCGATCGACGAGGCGCCGGCGCGCCAATCGTTGTAGTTGGCGTAGGAGACGACGTTGCGGTCGTGCTGGCCTTTGGTGTCGTTCGACCAGAGCATCACCAACCGCTCCGGATGGGCGAACGGCAACGGCTGGAGCAGCACCGCGTTGACGACGCTGAAGATCGCCGTCGTCGCGCCGATGCAGAGCGCGAGCGTGAGAATCACGGTGAGGCTGAAGCCGGGCCGCTTGGCGAGCGAGCGAATCGCGTAGCGTAGATCGTGCTCGAGCATGTGCTCTCCTCCGTGATGGCGCCGGAGCCAGATGGCGTCGGGGATGGCGCCAAGCGCGCGAATGACGAGCGCGGCGCTGAAAGCGAAGCCGGCGCTGCCGTGCGCGACGCGCTCGCTCCATGCGTGCTCGAGCTCGGCACACCACTCGGCACGCCACTCTTCGCGGCGGCCGGCGGGGAGGAGGACCGAGACGGCGCGGACGACGCGGCAGCCGGGAGCGCGACTGGTCACGAACGAACCGGTTTCACGGTACCCGCACCGGCGAGCGCACGCGTGATGCCCGGGTATCGCGCGATGGCGTCGCGGACCATCCCCGCGCCGCTCGCGGTTATCTGGTAGTAGCGCCGCGGCGGCCGGAGCTGGTCGTGGGCGAGCTGGGCCTGCTCCCACTTGGAGCGGAGAAGCCCGGCCTCCTCGAGCCGTCGGAGCACCGGATACACGGTTCCGCTGGCCAGCCCGGTGGCATCGATGATGTCGAATCCGTGGCGGAGCCCGCGCGAGACGGCGACGAGCACGAGGGCGGTTGATAGCGTGAGGCGCACGTTGAGAGTTGCTCGCCTGGTAGGTTGTTGTCTACATAGGTAGAGGTTATCGCGGGCACTGTCAACGGCCATGACCTGTGTGAGATGTCAGTCGTCAGATGTCAGCGGTTTGTCTACTCCGCTCTGTTTGCACCATTCCGCGCGCGGGCGTATCGTGGGCACTGCACGTTGGACCTCCTCCTGCGGTTACTCCCGACACATGCTCGCCTTCCGAATCCGCGCCGCCTTCGCTGCGCTCTGTCTCTTCATGTGCGGTTCGGTCGCCGGTGCCCAAGCGCCCGCGACCGATCTCACGTCGACCGTCTTCCGGCGGTTCGCCGATCAGGTCATCAAGATCCACGTCATCGAGACCAGCTCGTCGGCGAAGGCCGAGCTCGGGAGCGGCTTCTTCGTGACCGCGGCCGGCCACATCATCACGAACTTCCACGTCATCTCGAAGCTCGTGCACGAGCCGACGCGCTATCGGGCCGAGTGGGTCGAGGCCGGAGGAGCCACGCATCCACTGACCATCCTCGCCGTCGATGTGGTCCGCGACCTCGCCGTGCTGCACGCCGACTTCAAACCGGCAAAGTTCTTCGTGCTCTCCCCCATCGCCGAGCCGCAGGGCACGCGGTTGTACGCGCTCGGACATCCCAATGACCTCGGCCTCAGCATCGTCGAGGGGACGTACAACGGATTGCTGCAGTACACGCTCTACCCGAAGATCCACTTCACCGGCGCGCTCAATCCTGGAATGAGCGGCGGTCCAACGATCACCGAGGATGGCCGCGTCATTGGCGTCAACGTGTCGACCGAGGGAAACGAGATCTCCTTTCTCGTCCCTGTCGATCGCGCGGCTGCGCTGCTTGAGAAGGCGCGCGCGGCAGGCTACGTGACACCGGCGGACGAGTTGGCCGAAGTCGGCGCGCAGGTGCGTGCCTATCAAGACGTCTATCTCGACAAGCTCTTCGGTGACTCGACTCCGACGGTCACGCTCGGCCCCTACAAGGTGCCGACGCGCCCCGCGTCGTTCTTCAAGTGCTGGGCTGATGCGACGCGCAGCACGAGCGAGCGGCCGTACGACGTCGTCAGCCATCAGTGCTCGACCGACGACTACGTCTTCCTCTCCGGCGACCAATCGACGGGCATGGTGGAGCTGCGACACCGGCTCTTCACCAGCACCGGCCTCAACGCGCTGCGATTCTACTCCTTGTACGAGGCGCGCTTCGCCTCCGGCGCGAACGAGATGGAGGGATCCGAGACCGACGTCACGCGCTTCGAGTGCCAGACGCGCAACGTGCGCACCGGCACCCACGCCCCGAGCACCATGCGCGCCGTCATGTGCGTCCGGCGATACAAGAAGCTGGCCGGCCTCTACGACGTGATGCTGCGCGTCGCCGTGCTCGGCCACACGGACAGCGGGCTCATCACGACACTCACCCTCGCGGGCGTCAGCTTCGAGAACGCGGAGCGCATCACGCGCCGCTTCCTGGACCGCATCCAGTGAGCACGCTCGTGGTGATCGACGTGCTCGATCCGCGCGGTGGTGTCGCATCGCGCGTGCGCATTGCCTCGGTGCCCGCCACCATCGGGCGTGGGTACGGCAACGACATCATCATCGACGATCCATACGTCGACCCCACGCACCTCCGCATCATCATCGATGAGTCCGGTGCGCTCGTCGCCGAAGATGCGGGAAGCATGAATGGATTGCGCTCGAGCAGCTCCTCCGATCGCGTGGCGCGCGTAACGCTCTGCAACGGGACGGTCCTGCGTATCGGACGAACGACGCTGCGCTGCTACGACCCGGCGGAGTCGGTGACGCCGGCGATTCCCGACGCGCGCAGCCTTCGCGACGAGAAGACGGAGACCTCGGGGGCGCCGGCATGGCTCGCGTCGCCGGAGCGGCGATGGGGCGTCGTGATCGCGGTCGTGATCATCGAGTTGGTGTACACGTACACCAACACCGTCGAGCGCGTGAGCGCTGCCAAGCTCATCACGGCGGCGGTCGCGGTGTTGCTGGCCCTCGTAATGTGGTCCGGCGCTTGGGCGCTCGCGGGCCGGCTCGCGTCGCATCGTGCGTCCTTCACCAGCCACCTCGCGCTGGCGAGCGCCGTGTTTGGCGCGGGATTGGTCGTCAGCGCCATCGGCGAGTGGCTGGCTTTTCTCTGGCCCGCCGGCGCCGTCAGCTCGATTCTGATCCTGCCCGCGAGTTTGGCCCTGCTGACGGGCCTGGTCTACGGACAACTCGGCATCGTGTCATCGATGGGGCGCCACCGGCGCATCCGCGTCTCCGCCGCCGTCATCGGCTCGCTTCTCGCGCTGGCCGGCGTGTTCGCGCTCGCCGATCAGGAAAAGTTCAGCACGAAGATGAATTTCGCCGAGCAGCTCAAGCCCGTTCCAGCCCGATTCGTCCCGACAGTGTCGGTGGACGAATTCGCGAAGGCGTCACGCGCGCTCCGGACCGCGGCCGACGCGAATGTGATGACCGAGAGCAAGTAGATTCGCCCGACCTAGGCCGGCAACTCGTCGCGCCACTTGAGCTCGGTCTTCCCGTACTCGGCAGATTGGCCGCTGAACGGACATCGGAGTCGCTTGTTACCGGTACTCGCATCGAGCGCTGCCCGAGTACCAAACACCGCCGGCGGCGCCGCATGCTCGCCACCGCAGATCTTGCACTTGAAGTACACCGCCACGACGTCAATCCTCCAAAAGCAGATGTCAGATGGCCGATGTCAGATGCCAGTCGAGTAGGCAGGAGCGCATTACTGACATCTGCCATCTGACGTCTGCACTCCCGCTACGCATCAGTTGCTGGTTGTGTTGCGTGACAAAGAGTCGCGGTGCCGGCATCGTTCCCGACTGGGGCCAAAGGTGAGTGGATGGGGCGACTGGCGCGCGACGGAGATCAGCTTCCGTCGCGCGTTCCACTTGCGCATACTTAACAGAACTGTTAATTATTTTGCATGCACGATCTTGTCTTCAGTGCGATCGCGGAAGGGCGGCGGCGGGACATTCTCAAGCTGCTCCGTCGCGGCGAGAAGAGCTCCGGTGAGATCGCCGAGCACTTCGATGTGTCGTGGCCGGCGATATCCCGCCATCTGCGGCTGCTCAAGGAGGCAAGGCTGGTGCACGAGCGACGCGAGGGACGGGAGCGGCTCTACACGCTCAATCGCGCGCGCCTCCGCGACGTGCTCGGTGGCTGGGTCGCGGCGTTCGATGCCATGTGGGCGGAGTCGCTCGACAACCTGAAGCACGAGCTGGAATCCCAACCCAATTCCAAGGAACGCTCGCATGATCCACGGCGCTGAACCACTCATCTCGCTCCCCGCGACCGATGTGAAACGCGCGGTGCGCTTCTACACCGAGACGCTCGGCATGCGGCTGCTCTTCGGCGCGGAAGAGCGCGGCTTCTACATCTTTGGCGGCGACCGCGAGATGCCGACGACGTTCGGCGTGCATGCGTCCACAGCGGAGCTTTCGCCCGTTGCGCAGCAGGACCTCTGGCTCTGGCTGCTCGTCGATGACGTGAGCGAGATGCGCGGCGAGCTCGCCCGCCGCGGCGTGCGGCTCATCGGCGAGGTGGCACCGCGTGGTCCGGGAAACGAGCAGGCCCTTCTCGACAGCGAAGGAAATCTCGTCCGGCTCTGGTCGCGCATCCGCGAGCTGCGGCGCTCGGTCGACATCGCGGCAGACCCCGACGCCGTGTTCGCGATGCTCTCCGATGCGCGCGCGATCGAGCGCTGGTTCGCCACGATCGACGATGTCGCACTCGACCCGCGCGCGGGCGGCCGCATCGCGTTCATCGATCCGCTTTTCGGACGCGTCACCGGCCGAGTGTCCGCCTTCGATCCGCCGCGCCGCATCGCGTTCGAGTTCGATGAGAACTGGCCGCGCTCGCTCGAGATCACCGTCGAGCCCACGAGCGCATTGACGCGCGTGCACGTGTACCAGCACGGATTCGACGCCATTGGCGACAGAGATTTTGGAATTCCAGGCTTGATCGCGAGAGTGGAGGAAGCGCTGGCCGGACTGGCGCGCGGAGAAGCAGGGGCCGGAAGCTGGGGGTTCGGGGTTGGGGCGCCGAACCGCCAATCGTGACGGTTATCAGTCGGCGCCCCCAACCCCAATCCCCAACCACCAGCCCCTATACGAGATCCCATGCGCCTCACGCC
>JALZAE010000593.1 GCA_030948535.1 Gemmatimonadota bacterium
CCTTGATTCCCTCGCGCGCGGCGATCTCGCGCGCCAAGGGGAGATCCACGCGCGACGATGCCGGCCGCTGCATGCGCTCGAGCGCGGCGACGAGCCCGCTCGTCGTCACAAGCTGCACGGCGCGCGACTGGGCGAGGTTCGTGCGCACCGCCACCGACACGACGTCGCCAAGCGCCGAGTCTTTGCTCGCCGCGTCGAACGTGGCGACGAGCACGCGATCCTGCGCGGTCAATTTTCCGGCGGCGAGTAACGACCCCGATGGCCCGATGCCGAGCACGCGCAGCACGAGATAGCCGGCGACGAGCAGCGCGAACACCGTGAGCGCCGCGACACCGCCGCGCGCTGTGCGCGACCACGACACGTGCGTGCTCGCCTTCACCGCGAGCTGCGCGAGCGTACCGTTCGTGCTCCGCACGACCGAGCCATGCGGCGTGAGCGCGGGCGTCGCCTGCGCAATTCTGCGCGCGAGGTACTGCGTGTAGCCCGTGAAGAGGATCACTGGAAAGCCGAGCGCCATCACGATGAGCGCGCCGGCGAAGATCCACTCGGGCAGGCCCTGCGTGTCGACGAGCAGCCGCGCGACGATCGCGACGCCGATGAACGCCGCGGCGTAGAGCGCCATCGCGCGCAGGAAGAGACTGCGCCCGTGGAAGGGCATCGCCGCACCCGCACTCGACGTCGTGACGGCGAGCTCGCGGAGTAGATCGTCCGCGTTCGCGGGACGATCATCAGGATCCTTCGCCAGGCATCGCGCGATCAACCGCGCGAGCGCGGGCGGACAATCGGGACGCAGCTCCTCCACCGGGCGCGCCGTCTCGCCCATGTGCGCCGCCATCAACTTGTGCGGCGAGAGTCCGTGGAACGGTGGATGACCGGCGAGCAGCTCGTAGGCGACGCAGCCGAAAGCGTAGATGTCGGCGCGGCGGTCCGTCGACGGATCCCCGGCCGCCTGCTCGGGCGCCATGTACGCCGGCGTTCCCACCGCGGTCCCGAGCTGGGTGAGCGACGCGCCCGCGGGCCGCTCCTGCGCCGCGGCAATTGCCTTGGCGATGCCGAAGTCGGCGACGACCGCCGAGCGTCCGGAGAGGAGGATGTTGTCCGGTTTGATGTCGCGGTGCACGACGCCGCGCTCGTGCGCGTAGGCGAGCGCCTTGGCGACGTCGCGCAGGATGTCGACCGCTTCGTCGATGGCTACCGGACCGTGCGCCAGCCGCGCGCGCAGACTCTCCCCCTCGACGAAGGGCATCGTGTAGTACGGGAGTCCGTCGAAGTCACCGGCGGCGATGACTGGGACGATGTTCGCTTGCTGCAGCGATGCGGAGAGCCGGATCTCGCGCTCGAAGCGCTCCGCGGAGATCGCGGCGGCGAGGTCGGGGGCGAGGACCTTGAGGACGACTTGCCGGCCAAGCCGGAGCTCACTGGCCAGGAAGACGCGGGACATGCCGCCGCCACCGAGCTCGCGCTCGATGGTGTGCGTGTCTTTGAGCGAGTCTTGGACGCGCTGGCGAAGATCCATGTCCACCGATGTCGGATGACGGGTGTCGCGGCGAGAAGCAGAAGATGCGCGTCACCGCACCGATAGACCAGAGGCAGTGAGCGGCGATTCTCTTGCCGTGCAGCGAGTTGACGCCGCTGTTGACGGTCGCATACGCACGCCGGCCCAACGTGCCGGCGTGCGATGATGCGCGGGCCATTTCGGCCAGAACGAATTCATCGGAGGAGGTGCCCATGCGATGGCCGCAACGAGCTCTGACGATGGCGATTGCACTCGGCGCGGGAGAACGAGCGATGACCCAAGTACCGCTCCCTGAGCTCAGGTTCGTCGATCCCTCAGGGTTCTATCGCAGCGCGAGCTACCCGCCGGCGGATTTCTCGTCGACCGAGGTGAATGCCTCGCTGCAGGTGTACCCGTTTCGCCCCGTCGACGGCGACATCCGCCAACGGTTCTCACGGACGCTCCTGCGCGAACTGGTGGACCCTCGCTACCAGGAAATGGCCGTCGCTCCCGGAGTGAGCGTCGATGTCATCACGCTGCCCGGGGCTGACATCGTTCTCCGCGCACGCTTCCGGGAAGTCGTCGCTGGACAACCGCAGGAGCGCATGCGGATGGCGGTGGTGGTCGGCACGGCGGTCGCCATCCTCGACGCCACCGCGAGCAACATGGCCGGTTGGCAGCGGATCACGCCGCGGCTCAACGCCTTCTGGGGGACGTTGCAAATCGAGCGCGGGACGCCGGAACCCGTGGTAGCTGCACCGTCGACGCCTGCCGGTCGTGGAGTTGCCGGGCTCTATATGGGCTTCGTCTACAAGTACGACGCCATTCGCCATCAATCGGTTTATGCGTCGTACTACTATCTGCTCTCCGCCAATGGCCGCGTGTATCGCGCCTACGACGAGCTTTCCGTTCCCGGAAACGATCCGGCGCGCTTCGACTTCGCCGGCGCCCAACGCGCCGATCCCGTGAACTCCGGTGAGTACGTCATGCGGGACGGCTCGATCCTCATGCGCCTCGGCTCGCCGCAGCAGCCGGAGACGGTCGTCGCACGATTGGCGCCGGGCAACAAGCTCATGATCGGAAAGGTCGAATACGAGCGGCAATGAGGCGCGGAGACATTGTCCGCTCGCTCTCGTCGGATCACCGCACGCGGACGAGCTCGTACCTTCGCGCTACCTCTTCGTCGGCGTTGGCAACGGGCGCTCGGGCACGTGACCGCGCTTGTAGACGAGAATCGTCCGGCGGAACTCGATCACCACCACGCCGTCCTGCTTGAATCCGGTCGTCCGCACCTCGACCAGCCCCATGTGCGGCCGTGACTTCGACTCGCGCGTGCTCAGCACTTCCGTCTGCGCATAGACAGTATCGCCCTCGAACAGCGGCGCCGGCATCCGCACTTCATCCCAGCCGAGGTTCACGGCGTACTGCGATACGTCCGCAACGCTGAGTCCGGTGACGAGCGCGAGGGTGAAGCACGAGTTCACGAGCGGCCGGCCGAACTCCGTCTGTGCCGAGTAGTGCGCGTCGAAGTGGAGCGGATTCGTGTTGACGGTGAGCAGAGAGAACCACGCATTGTCGGTCGCCGTCACCGTGCGGCCGAGCGGATGCCGGATCAGCATCCCGACCTCGAAGTCCTCATAGCAGCGTCCGGTCGTGCGCGCCGGTTCAGTCATGCGCTCTCTCCTTTTCATCGAGCTCGGCGATGATCGCCGCGGTATGCTCACCGAGCGCGGGCACCGCACCCATGCGCGGCGGCGCGTGCTGGAGATTGTGCGGCGGCACGAGCGCCGGGATCTCGCCGCCGGGCGAGTCGACGGTCGTCCATCGTCGCCGCGCCGCGAGCTGCTCGTGCGCGAACACGGCTGGCACGTCGTTCATCTCGCCCGTTGGGATGTCGGCGCCGTCGAGCCAGGCGACCACTTCGGCGCGCGGATGGCCGCGAAAACGATTCTCAATGATCTCTTCGAGCGCGGCGCGGTTGCGCAGGCGGTCGCGATTGCTGGCGAAGCGCTCGTCGCCGGCCAGCTCGGGCGCGCCGAGCACCTGCGCGCAGAAGCGGCGCCACTCGCGGTCGGTCAGCACCGCGAGCATCACGTCGCCATCGGCGCACGCGTAGGCGCCGTACGGGACGACCATGTTGTGCCGAACGCCCACACGTCCGGGCACGACTCCGGTACCGTGCCAGGCATAGAGCGCCGGCGTCATCCACTCGGTGAGGCACTCGAGCATCGAGATATCAATGCGCTCGCCCGCGCCCGTCCGCTCACGCTGGTAGAGCGCGGCGAGAATCGACGAGTAACTGTACATCCCGGCGCCAATGTCGCCGATCGAGATGCCGACCTTGGCCGGCGCGTCCGCGCTTCCCGTGAGCGACACCACGCCCGACTCCGCCTGCACGAGCATGTCGTACGCCTTCTTGTCGCGGCGCGGGCCATCGGGTCCATAGCCCGAGATGCCGCACCAGATGAGCCGCGGATGCAGCGCGGCGAGGCGATCGTAGCCGAGCCCGAGACGACTTACCGCACTCGGTGCAAGATTGTGAATGAAGACATCGGCGTCATCGAGCAGGCGGTCGCAGACTTCGCGGTCGCGCGACTGCTTGAGGTCGAGCACGATGCTGCGCTTGCCGCGGTTGAGCCAGGCGAAATACGCGCTCACGCCGTTGAGCGCGCCGTCGTAGTCGCGCGCGGGATCGCCACCATCGGGTCGCTCGATCTTGATGACATCCGCGCCGAGGTCGGCGAGCTGGCGCGAGCAGAATGGGGCGGCGACGGCTTGCTCCAGCGCGACGACGCGAACGCCGCTCAGCGGCAGCGCGCTCAGAAGGACCTCGGCATGCCGAGCACGTGCTCGCCGATGTACGAGAGAATGAGATTCGTGGAGACCGGCGCCACCTGATAGAGCCGCGTCTCGCGGAACTTGCGCTCGACCTCGTACTCGGCCGCGAAGCCGAAGCCGCCGTGCGTCTGCAGGCAGACGTTCGCCGCTTCCCACGAGGCGTCGGCGGCGAGGAGCTTCGCCAGGTTTGCTTCGGCGCCGCACGGCACGCCATCGTCGAAGAGATGCGCGGCCTCGTAGCGCATGAGGTCGGCGGCGCGCACGTTCGCATAGGCGCGCGCAATCGGAAACTGCACGCCCTGATTCTTGCCGATCGGCCGGTCGAAGACGACACGCTCGTTCGCGTAGAGGCGCGCCTTGTCGGTGAACCAGTAGCCGTCACCGATGCATTCCGCCGCGATGAGAATGCGCTCGGCGTTCATCCCATCGAGTATGTGGCGAAACCCTTTCCCTTCCTGGCCAATCAGACTCGAGGCGGGAATCACGAAATCATCGAAGAACAGTTCGTTCGTCTCGTGATTGACCATGTTGCGGATCGGACTCACCCGCATGCCGCGCTCTTCCGCGCCGGCGAGCTCGACGAGAAAGATCGACAGGCCGTCAGATTTGTGTTTGACGTCGGCGAGCGGCGTCGTGCGCGCGAGCAAGAGCATGAGATCCGAATGCTGCACGCGCGAGATCCAGACTTTCTGGCCGTTGACGACATACGTGTCGCCGCGGCGCTCGGCGAACGTCTTGATCTTCGTCGTGTCGGTGCCGGTCGTCGGCTCGGTGACGGCGAACGATTGTAGCCGCAGCTCGCCCGATGCGATACGCGGCAGGTATTGCTGCTTCTGCTCCGCCGATCCGTGCCTGAGCAGCGCGCCCATGATGTACATCTGCGCATGGCACGCGCCGGAGTTCGCGCCGGATCGGTTGATCTCCTCGAGAATCACCGATGCTTCGGTGACGCCTAGCCCGCCGCCGCCGTATTCGGCGGGAATCAGCGCGGCGAGCCAGCCCGCGTCGGTCAGAGCTTTGACGAATTCCTCGGGATAGCCCGAGCGCTCCTCGACGCTCGCCCAGTACGCGCTGTCGAATTTGCTGCACAGCTCGCGCACCGGCTGCCGGTATTCCTGGAATTCGCTCGCGCGCGGATTGATTTCGCTCACGCGATCGCGCTCGACACGTTGGGCACGAGATCGTGAAACGCGCGCGCCATGTCGGCGCAGCTGTCGAGCGACCGCACCGCGGCGAGCGCGCGCGCCGCGACATCCGCGCCGAAGCGCGGCGTGACGAGCGCGAGGAATTTCTCTTCGAGGAGCGTGGTCGTCACCGGATTCTCGGGATTGCCGCGCGGAAAATCGCTCGCGCCACGCAACACTGCGCCATCGCGGAGCGTGACCGCAAGGCGCGCCGGCCACGCGGCCGGATACTTGGCGGTGAGATCATCGGCGACCGTGACACGCGTACGATCGAGCAGCGCGCGGATCGGGGCGTTACGAACACCATCGCCCGCGAATCTGTCGCCGGAGAACTGCTCGAGCCCCACGCGACCCTCGAGCAGCGCGGCCGCGACGCAGTACGCGATGCTGAACTTCCCCTGAAACGGCGCTCGCGGCGCCGACTCCTTCACGATCTCGTAGCCCGGACCGTACGTCTCGACGTGAATGCCGGCGATAGCGTCGAGCGCCGACGCACTCGTCCATTCGCGCGCCGCGCGCAGGTCGAGCGCGACGTCGATCGCGCTGTGCGTGTGCCCGCAACACGAGTGCAGCTTGTAGCAGTTTTCGCTGATCTTCCACGATGTGCCGAGTCCGTCCGTGATGCGCGACGCGTCGTAGCCGTCGCTCGTCGCTCGAAAGAACCCGCGCTCCCCCTCGAGAATCCGCGACGCGCCCGTGAAGCCGGCGCGCGCCAGGTCGGCCGAGAGAATTCCGTTGAAGGCCGCTTTGCCCGGATGCAGATGCTTGCTCATCGCGCCGTCGGCGTTGAACTCCCACAGTCCGGCGGCCTGGGTGCCCGCGCTGCCCAGCGCGTCGAGCATCTGCGCCGCGCTCAGCTTCAGGAGCGATGCCGCGGCCGCGGCCGCGCCGAACGTCGCCGCGGTTCCGGTCGGATGCCAGAAGCGATAGTGGCTCGGGTTCACCGCTTCGCCGACGCGAAGTGCGGCATCGTAGCCGAGCGTGACGGCGAGGATGAAGTCGCGGCCCGTGGCGTGCTCGCGCTCGGCGACAGCGAGTGCGGCGGGAATCACCGGCGCGGCGGCGTGAAGGGTCGAGCCTTTGTGGACGTCATCGAGCTCGAGGATGTGCGAGGCGACGCCGTTCGCCAGTGCCGCGGCCGCCGCCGATGCGCGGCCGGCGGCGAAGACAGTCGATTCGGCCGAAGCGCCGAGTGAGGCGACGACGCGCTGGGTCATGCGCGCCGGCGGCTCGAGCGCGCCGGCCATCGCCGAGCCGAGCCAGTCGAGGATGGCGCGCCGGGTGTCGTCGATCGCTCGCGGCGGGAGGTCGGCGAAGGTCGCCGCGGCGAGCGCGTCGGCGAGAAGGCGCGTCACCGGTTCGGAAGAAGTCACACTCGACGGTGCCAGTAGCCAGGGCGGCGCCGGAGGTGAGCGACCGCGACGACCTCGATCCGTTCATCGTGTTCACGATAGATCACAGCGTATCGAAATCGTCGCGTGAGCACCCATCGAAAGGTGCCGCCAAGTGGTGTGCCAGACTCGGGATGGTTCACCGCGACTGCTACAGCCCGGTCGACTTCGTCCAAGAAGCCCTCTCCAAGGCCCGGCCGCTGCTGCTCGTAGTAGCGTGCGTCGGCAAGCATCTCGCGCTCTGCGGCCGGGTGAAAAATCGCCTCGGAGACTCCCGCGGGTTCGTAAGACTCCGATTCAGTCCCGCTCACCCGCGAGGGGCTCGCATCCTTCGCAGTTCCTCGCGCGCGGCGCGGAAGACCGCTGCTGCTGGTGTTGTCTCGACCGTGCCCGCGTCAATCTCACTTGCGCGTCTCGACGCTTCGGCCAGCCATGTCTGCTCGAGTTCAGCCGGATCGACCTCCTCCGCATCATCGAGGCTCGAGATCAGCGATTCCGCGAGATGAGCGCGGTCGGAGGGCGGAAGCTCAAGGGCTTCGGCGAGAAGTTGATCGGGTGTGCGCGACATGAAACCGCTCCGTGTCTAGCCTAGTTGGCTGCACGAAAGATAGCGTACGGTAAGACCGCGTGCAGCGCGCATTCCATTGCTGGCGAGGGAGAAGGAACCCGGCTATCGTCCTCCTCACCCACGCACTAACTCGGCTCACTGGGCTATTGTCCCGACGCAGGTGACCATTGTGCAGATTCCACTGGCGCTATCCTCATCCCTCGCACTGCTGTCCCTCGCGCTCGCCACCACCGAGGCCCAAGAGACGCCGACCGAGCGTGAAGTGGCCCGCGGCGTCATCGCGAAAATGACGACGCTCGAGCAGTCGCTCGCCGTGCCGGCCACCGTCGGCCGGCTCACCGCGGCGAACGCGGCGCGCGACGCCGTCGTCGCACGGGCCAAGCAGCTGATGGACACCGAGCTCCTCGCCCTGTCCGACGACATCACCAAGCATCCCGAAATCGGCTTCGTCGAGACCCGCTCCGTCGGCAAGCTCGTCGACTACCTCAAAGCGCACGATTTCGTGATCCAGATGGGCGTGGCCGGTCTGTCGACGGCGTTCGTCGGCCGCTACAAAGGCAACACCGCCGGCCCTGTGCTCGGTGTGATTCTCGAGTACGACGCGCTGCGCGGTACACAGGGCGCCTTCCACGGCGATCAGCATTCCGCGCAGGGACCGATCGGCATCGCGGCCGCGGTCGCGATGGCCGAGTATCTCGCGCGCACGAAGACGCCGGGAAGCGTTGTAGTGTACGGCGCGCCCGGCGAGGAGATGATGCCGCCCAACGCCAAGACCGTCATGCACGACTCGGGCGTGTTCAAAGGCGCCGACATCCTCGTGCGCAGCCACTCGAGCAGCGTGACGTCGCGCGCCGCGCCGGGCTTCGGCATCTGCTGCATGAACATCGACGGGGTGAAGTACACCTTCAGCGGCGCGCCCGCGCACCAGCTCCAGGCGTGGAACGGCCGCAATGCGCTGACCGCCGTGATCCATCTGTTCGAGAACATCGACGCGCTGCGCAGCAACATTCGACCCGAGGCGCGCATCCAGGGCGTGATCATGGAAGGCGGCACCGCGCCGAACGTCGTGCCCGATCGCACGGTGGCCGACTTCTATATCCGCTACCCCGACGAGGTCTATCTCGCGCAGGTGACGGCGATGGTGAACGACGCCGCCCGTGGGGCCGCGCTCGCGACGGGCACCAAGGTCAAGATCGATCACTATGGACGGGACCGCGACGGTGTCTCCGTCGCGCTGCTGAACGAGCTGGCCTTCGCGTATCTCAAGCAATACGGCGCAACCGCGGTGCAGACCGAGGCCGGCAAGCCGAGTGGCTACGAGGAGACGGGCAGCGTCTCGAGCGACATCCCCGGCGTCGGCTTCACCGCGCAATCATCAACGGC
>JALZAE010000638.1 GCA_030948535.1 Gemmatimonadota bacterium
GAACGCTGGGCCGCTCGACTCGCCGCGCTCGCGCCGCGCGGTGAGTACCTAGAATTGCTCGGCGCACCGCACGCGGTGAATTACAGTGCAGCGGCGGAATTCTCGGAACTCATCATTGACTTCGTCCAGCGGATACGCCTGCGGAACGACGGCGCGGCTCAGGGGCGGCCTTGACATATCAAGTACCGTTGATATAATATTGAGCATGCCCGCCAACCTCGCCCCGCACAAACGCTCCCCCGCGCCTAAGCCCGCGCTCGCACCGCTATTCAAAGCGCTCGCCGACGAGACGCGCCTCGAGATTCTGAGCCTCCTCCGCGGCGGCGATCATTGCGTCTGCGATCTGACATCAGCGCTCGACGTCCAGCAGTCGCTCCTCTCGTTTCACCTCAAGACTCTCCGAGATGCCGGGCTGGTGAGTGATCGCAAAGAGGGACGCTGGGTCTACTACACGCTCGAGACCGCCGCGCTCGAGTCGATCGAGAGCGCGCTCACCGACATGCGGGCGCCGCAACGACGCAAGCTTCCCACCCTCGGCCCCGCGTGCTGCGACTGACGAGTGTGCGCACAGCGCTTACAGTTGACATTTTTTTTCTGCGATACATCAACGAAACTTGATTAACAACCCACAGAGCGAGGAGACCATGAGCGGAACCGAGAATGCTGAGCTCAAAGAGATCGTCCGCGAGCGCTACGGCGCGGCGGCACGGCGCGCGGCCGAAGGTGCACAGTCGTCGTGTTGCGGACCAACGCAGAACGCCAGCTCGTGCTGTGGCGGCTCCGCGTTCAACGGATCGGTGGACCCGATCACATCGAATCTCTACGTGAGCGGCGAGACGGACGTCCTCCCAAGCGCGGCGGTGCTCGCCTCGCTCGGTTGCGGCAATCCGACGGCGCTGGCCGAGCTCAGTCCCGGCGAGACGGTGCTCGACCTCGGCTCGGGCGGCGGCATCGATGTCCTCCTCTCCGCGCGGCGGGTGGGACCGTCGGGCAAAGCCTACGGGCTCGACATGACGGACGACATGCTCGCCCTCGCGCGCGCCAATGCGCTAGAGGCCGGCGCGACCAACGTCGAGTTTCTCAAGGGCGAGATCGAATCGATCCCTCTGCCTAACGACTCGGTCGACGTGGTCATCTCGAACTGCGTGATCAATCTTTCAGGCGACAAGCGCCGAGTGCTCGCCGAAGCGTTCCGCGTGCTCAAGCCGGGCGGCCGATTCGCCGTCAGCGACGTCGTCGTCCAGGGTGAGCTCCCCGCGGACATCAAGCGCAGCATGGAGCTGTGGGTCGGCTGCGTCGCCGGCGCGCTGGAGGAATCTGAGTTTCGCGCGATGCTAGTCGACGCCGGCTTCGAGTCGCCGACGATCGAGATGACGCGGACGTACGGCATCGAGGATGCGCGCGGATTTCTAGCCGAGAGCGGGCTCGATGTCGACGCGGTGGCGTCGACCGTGGCAGGCAAGGTCGGCGCGGCATTCGTGCGCGCGCGAAAGCCGGTCGCGAAGAAAGAATCCGCGTGCTGCGCGCCGGGCTGCTGCCAATGACGGCATCGACATCGGCGACCGCGCCGGAGATTCGTCGCGCGACGGCGGCGGACCTGAGCGCAATCGAGCGACTGCTCGAGGCATCGGGCCTTCCGCTCGACGGCGTCGCCGATGCGCTGCCGGCTTTCTTCGTCGCGAGCGAAGGCGCGGTCGTCGGCGTTGCGGGCCTCGAGGTGTGTTGCGACAACGCGCTGCTTCGCTCCGTCGCGATAGCGCCGGAATGGAGGAGTCGCGGCGTCGGCCGGATGCTCGTGCAGCGCATCATCGCCGACGCCGAGTCTCGCGGCATCCGCGCGCTCTACCTGCTCACCACCACGGCCGAGCACTACTTCCCGAGCTTCGGATTCGTGCGCGTGGAGCGCGACGTCGTACCCGAGGATGTGCGCGCGACGGCGGAGTTCCAGAGCGCGTGTCCAGCAAGCGCAACGGTGATGAGCTTGCCGCTGCCCGTTGCCCGCAATTAGCGGGCACGATGCGCATCGCGCTCCTCTCCGACATCCACGCGAATCTTCCAGCGCTCGAGGCGGTGCTCGCCGACATCGCGGCCGTGTCCGACGTCGCCGCGACGTATCACTTGGGTGATCTCGTCGGCTATGCACCGTGGCCGAACGAGACCGTCGCGCGGATTCAGGCGGCCGGCATCGCCGGTGCATCCGGCAACTACGACTCGACCGTCGGTTTCGATTACAAACACTGCGGCTGCAAGTACGAGGATCCGCGGCAAGAGGAGCTGTCGCACGTCTCCTTCGAGTGGACCAAGCTGCACGTCTCGGGCGAGACGAAGCGCGCGCTGGCCGCGCTTCCCTTCCGTGTCGATGTGCGCGCACACGGCGGCCATCTCTCCGGGCCGACGGCGATTCTCGTACACGGCACGCCCACGCTGAACACGCTGTACTGGACGGAGGACCGCCCCGATGCCTTCTGCTCCAAGATGGCGGAGATCGCCGGCGCAAAGGCGGGCGATGTTCTCTGCTTCGGTCACACGCACAAGCCGTGGCATCGCGTCGTCGAAGGCATCCACTTCGTGAACACCGGGAGCGTCGGCCGGCCGAAGGACGGGGATTGGCGCGCCGGCTACGTGCTGCTCGACATCGCCGCGGGCGAGCCAGCCGTTAAGTTCGTCCGTGTCGAGTACGATATCGACACCGCAATGCGCGGCATTCGTGACAGTGATCTCCCCCATGAGTTCGCGGACTACCTCGCGAGTGGCGGAAAGAGTTGAGCGTCGACCCGCGACTCCGGCGCGCACATCAATCCGGTGGTTACGTCGGCCTAAGGTCGGCGTCGAAGGACCGATTGATTGGCCGTCTTGTCGCGGGCTCGGCCGGGCAATACCATAACGGAGCGCCGAGACGGCGGCCGACGGTTCGCGTAAAGGGTTTAACCCACCGACTGCTGCTCACACACACAACCTTCTATTCCTCGCCCCAATTGCGGACCCGGGGGCGCGAAAGGGCTCGTCCCTTTCAAGGAAGGAAGGTGGCATATGGCAGAAGAGACCCGTGGGTCCGCGTCCGCGTCGCTGTCCCTCCCGGACGCGGCAAATCTCGACTGGCTCCGCAAGCAGGCCAAGCGCTTGCGCGAGCTACAGAAGGCGAGCCCCGACACCAAGCTCGCGGCCGCGCAGTTCGAGCTCGCCAAGCAATACGGATTCCCGAGCTGGCGCGCGCTCAAGGCACACATCGACTCGCTGACGGTTGAAGGTCAGCTGTTCGATTCGGCGCGAACTGGCGACATCGCCAAGCTGACCGCGCTCCTCGACGGGCATCCCGACACGCTGCATGCGCGCATGACGCCGTACGCGATGACGCTGCTCCACATCGCCGCGCAGAACGCGCAGCTGGCGGTGGCCGACCTGCTGCTGCGGCGCGGCATCGATGCGAACGTTCGGGAGAAGGGAGACAACACCTATCCGATGCACTGGGCCGCTGCCGGGGGTTGGCTCGATGTCGTGCGACGCCTGGCCGACGCGGGTGGCGACGTCGTCGGACGCGGTGACGATCATGAGCTCGAGGTCATCGGTTGGGCGACGTGCTGGGACGGATGCGACGACGACGCGCATCGCGCCGTCGTCGACTTCCTCACTAGTCGTGGCGCACGGCACCACATCTTTTCTGCCATCGCGATGAATCTCGCCGACGACGTTCGCCGCATCGTGGCGGCCGAACCGGCCGCACTCACGAAGGCGATGAGTCACAACGAGAATTTTCAACGGCCGTTGCACTTCGCCGTGCGAAAGAATCGTCCCGAGATGGTGACGCTGCTCCTCGAGCTTGGCGCCGATCCATTGGCGGCGGACGGAACCGGCTATCCGGCATCCGCTTACGCGGTCTCGCCCGACAGCGACCGCGCCGTGCTCGAGGCGATGCGCGCGCGCGGCACGACCGATCTCTTTGTCGCGGTCGCGCTACACGATTGGGCGCTGGCCGAGCGGCTGTTGCGGGAGATGCCGGCCCCGGGCGCGCTACATCTGATGGCCAGGAGGGGCGACGCCACAGCCGTGAAGTGGCTACTCGACCATGGTGTTGATCCGAACGCGCGGTGGGATCACTGGGGCGCGATGGTGACGCCGCTGCATCTCGCCGCGATGCTCGGTCGCGTGGAGATCATCCGGCTGCTGCTCGACGCCGGCGGCGATCCCGACATCCACGACAGTCTTCACGATGGCGATGCCGCGGGATGGGCGTACTACTCCGGGCATCCCGAGCTCGTCGACATGCTCACGACGGGGATCTGAAAGGATGCGAGATAGCAGTTTCTGCCGCGTCAATGAATTCGTGGCAGGCGACGTGGATCCTTGACGCGCGCTCGCGTTGGGGACATTGAATGCGGTTCCAGCCGTGCACCACAATTCACGCGGAGCCAGCCATGTACCTCATCCGAGACATCATGTACTGCAAGCCGGGCAAAGTGCGGGCGATGGTCGACAAATTCGTCGCCATGTCCAAGCTGAGCGAGAAGACCGGCATGCCCCGCATGCGCGTCATGACCGACTTCTGCGCCGAGCAGTATTGGACGGTCGTGTCGGAGATGGAGGTGGAGGACCTGCAGAAGTTCGAGCAGATGATGGCCGCGCCGCCGGGCTCGGCGGAGGACATGAAGCAGTTCGAGGAGATCATGAAGGGTTATCACGATCTCGTCGATCACGGAAAGCGCGAGATATACAAGCTCGAGGGATGACGGACTGTCCGCGCGGCGCGCCGGCGCGGGCTACGCCATCATCCGAATCCGCACTGCGATAATGTCTATCTCCGCGACCGAGCGCGCGCTCAGCCGGACTGGTGGCGATTGCCGGGTCGCGGACCGGGAGGGCGATGTCCAGTATCCGGCCGCCAATCCGTATCCGGGGCGCGCGGCAGTGCCTGGCTTCGGCCGACATTGTCGCTGGCGATGTCGGCGAAGATGAAATTCTCGGATGGCACAGGTGAGCCGTGAATGCGGCGCAGCATTGCCAGCTGGCCGGCGTGCGTCATCGCATCGGCGAGCGGTCCCTGCAAGAACTGCTCGTCGCTGATGCGCGCCTTGAGCGACTCGTCGGCGAAATCTCGATGGAGGGCGCCGAGGGTCTCGTGGAACCGGCCGACCTCGGCGTCGAGTGATGGCAACCGCGGCGGCGCGAAGTCGCCGCCGTGGAACATCGTTCGCGCGTAGCCGAGCACGCCCGTCATGTGCCAGAGGAGCTCGAAAGGCGAACGGACGGTGGGCGCGACCCGGAAATCCGCGAATGCATCGGGCGCATCGCGCAGAGCCTTTTGCGTGCGGTAGGCGATGGCGGCGAGGAAGTGCCGAAGCAGGCGGCGCGATTCAATCATGACTCATTGGTGATTCGTGCCCGCATAGACGAAGGTCATCTTCCACCGCGTCGGATGAAATGCGCTACGTGAGCCAGTAGACGGCCGCAAATGCCGCAACCGCCGCGGCGAGCTGGAGCAAGAGCACGCGCAGCGCCTGTCCCGGAGCGCGCGGCAACCATCTCAGGATGAAGTATCCGATGAGCGGCACCTGCGCAATCATGAGCAACTGAAAGAGATGAGCCGGTGTTCCCTCGTCGACTTCATGGACGACGCCAAACATTGCGGCGTGACCGAGCACCAAGCCCAACGCGACCAGTGACATGATCACCGGCAGCACGGCACTTGGCTGCTTCATCGGTGAGGTGGTCATGAGAACCCTCCGCGAGAGGCGAGCAGAATAATGACCAAAGTACTTTGTATGATAGAGCTCCGAGGCGCTCTGTCAACAAGGCTGTGCGCACCTAGCGTCGCGCGTCGATCTTCGCGACTCGCGCCTTCACCAACTTCTTTACGAGCGTCGCGGGGAGAGGATTGTCCGGCCCAAAGCGAATCGTCCCCTTCCCGTTGGTGTCGTAGTCCGCGAGCTCGTCCGCGCTGGTGTCGATACCATAGATCGCGCAGTGCTTTTCAGCGGCGCCAAACCAGACGAGCCATTTCCCATTGTATCGGAAGGCAGGGATTCGATAGCTGATCCCTTCCTCCGCCCCGGGCGCCGCGGCGTGGATGATATTGCGTAGCCTCTCGAGCGCCTCTCGCTGGTCGGCGTTCAACGCCGCGAGATACTCGTCGATGGTGTTCGCCTTCGCCTTGTTCGCCGGCTTGGAGGCCATGGCTTGTCACTTTTGAGGTTGATCAGTACGCGTGCTCAATCTGGACCGTCGGGATCATCGACTCCTCGTGCATGTAGCCATCTCGCCTGGCCCGGCCTATCTGAGCGCGGCGGCCAGCGCCGCTGGCCCTACCACGCGAAAAATTGTCGCGTGCGTGAGATCGGGCCTCGGCGTGTAGGACCAAGCGAGACGGCGCGGTGGAGCGGCGCGAAGCACCGCGGCAAGCCGCGCGGTACCTGCGGCGATATCGGCGACGTTCGAGCTGGCCAGGAATAACGTGCGAGGCGCGGCGTCGCGGAGGGCCAGGCGCCCCGGCGCCGAGTCGACCACCGCGCCGCCGTTCCACCATAGGCTTGGGTCGAGCGCGACGAAGTGGTCGAAGAGTGTCGGATCGGCGAGAAACGTCTCGACGACGAAAAGTCCGGCGAGCGACTCGCCTACGATGGCTCGTTCGTCCGTCGTGCGGTAGCGAGCGTTGATGGCCGGAATGAGCTCCTCACGGATGAATCGACGGAAGGCCGCCGAGCCGCCGACGTGCGGCGCGATCGCGCTATCGGAGGCAATGCGCGTGGCACCGGTGAGATCCCGGCGCCGCTCCGTGTTCGGGATCCCGACGACGATCACCGGCCGAATCACGCCGAGGAGAATCAGCGAATCGACCGTGTGTACTACGTGCGGAAAATCTTCGTCGAGCCCGCCGTCCGGCATGTAGAGCGTGGGGAATCGTGCCGCCGACGACGCGCCGTAGCCCGGCGGCGTGTGGACGTTGATTCTCCTCGCCTCGCCGAGCGATCGAGACGCGACGGACAGGGTGTCGTGCACCGGTACCGGTTCCGCCGGCGGCGTGTCCTGCGCGCCAAGCGGAGACGCCAGCTGAGCGGATACGAACGAGCAGGCGAGCCACGTCGAAACACGCAGGATGGTACGGCGACTATTCATCGTGAAGGAGTCCGAGAAACTATATGCAACCGAAAGGTTGCATATTTTAGATGAGCCGTGTAAGGTACGGCAGAGACGTCATTCGAGTACAGAACGATTTTCGACAGGAGACTCTGGACATGGAAAAGACGAAGGCGAAGCCGGGGACAACGGACACCGATCGCATCGAAAAGCACGTCACGCTGAAGGCGCCACGATCGCGAGTCTGGCAAGCCATCAGCAATGCCGAGCAATTCGGGGAGTGGTTTCGCGTGAAGCTCGAGCATGGGTTCGCCGAGGGAGCGACCGTCAGCGGAAAGATTACGCATCCCGGATATGAGCATGTGACCATCCAGATGCAAATCGAGCGCATCGAGCCCGAGCGTTTCTTCTCGTATCGTTGGCATCCGCACGCGCTCGACACGAGCGTCAACTATTCGTCGGAGCCGACGACGCTCGTCGAGTTCCGACTCGAGGACGCGCCAGACGGCACGCTACTCACCATCGTCGAATCGGGCTTCGACAACATCCCGCTCGCGCGGCGCGCAGAAGCATTCCGCGGGAACGATAGCGGGTGGACCGGCCAGGCCAAGAGCATCGCGGCCTATGTCACAAAGAAGTAGTACGGCGGCAGCAAAGCTGGTCGAGGCGGCTCCCGTGTTCGCCGCGCTCGGTGACGAGACCCGCCTACATCTCGTCTCCCGCCTCAGTGCGGACGGGCCGCTCTCGATCAGCCGGCTGAGCGAAGGCACCGGAGTCACGCGTCAGGCGATCACAAAGCATCTCAACGTGCTCGCCGACGCCGGTGTGGCGCGCGGGACGCTCAAGGGACGCGAGCGCATCTGGGAGCTGGAGCCGAGGCGCGTCCAACGCGCGCAGCGCTACCTCGACCAGATCGCGAATCAGTGGGACGCGGCGCTCGGCCGGCTGCGGGTGTTGGTGGAGGAAGACTGATGAAATGCGGTCTCAGCTCGGCGCCGGCATAGCCGGCGCGGGACAAGCGCCGGTAATCAGGATAGTCCTAGTCACGATCTCGCGCCGCTGCCATCACGCGATCCGCCTCGACGCTCAGGTAGACGATAATACTCACGGACAAAATGGCGACGATCTTCTGCGCGATCACGTTGATCATGAGTCCGTCGGGTGTGCCGAGGCCCGGTCCCCAGCCAAGAACCCCGACGTACCATACGAGCACCAGCGTGAGAGCCGCCCATGCGATCGTCACGCGGCGCGGACAGGCTTTCGACCGCAGTGAAGCGATCGCGAGAAAACAGGAAGCCAGTGGGAAGACTCGAAACGCGAACAGTGTGAAGCCGACGTGGAGCGTCATCGCCTCGTTCTCGGGCGTGACGGCGACACCGACGAACGCGGCGCACACGAGGAACCCGACCGCGCCGGCTGCGCGCGCCCATCGGAGCGAGGCGGCCGGCCTCGAGTAGAGCCGGACGAACCCAAGGAGACATCCGCCGAGGCCGAGCACAACGACGCAGAGACTCAGAACGAAGAGGAGTGCGCCAAGGCGATTGGGCTGTCCATCGTACGCGACCGTCATGCCGAGGTCGCTCAGGAAATTGTGCGTGAGCGAATATCCGTGCGACGCGCGGTCGAGCGCGGTACCGCCGGGGTATCGGACCATCGCCCCGATGCCGAGCAGAGTCGCGAGGCCAACGGACCATCGCGCGCGCGCGAAGACGGATCGTGGCACGGGCCGCTCAGCGACTGGGACGTGGCAGGGCCGACGGCGGCAGCATGCCGTTCAGCCGCATGTAGCTCGCAATCTGACTGTAGTGCTCGGCCAGATCGGTGACGAAGGCGATGAGAAATCGCGCGCACACGAGCTGGTAGTTGGCATTCTCAAGATGTTAGGCGATGGCCCGACCGTCTGCTGCGGCGGCATCGGTCTGTAGCTGTACTTGCTCGCCGGAATCGAGTCGAAGGCCTGCATCAGCCAACAAGACAAATGCGTTTCATGCGTTCTCCTGAGGATTGGGTTGCATCATACGTAAGGCGAAAAGCGTGCATCGGCGTATACCCACGCCGCCTTGCCTGACGCAAGCGTTGCGGGGATTCGGGTGTAGCCGGCGGGCTCGTACGCGTCCGCGCTGGCGAGCTCTTCGTCCGACATCTCGAGCACGCTGCCAGGCACACGACTGTCATTTCTGCCGTTGAACTTCACGATGGCGTGATGACTCTTGCCGCTCGCTAGTACGAACTCCGGATCCGCGATCTCCAGCAGCGATTGCTCGAAGCCGACAAGCTCGTCGGGTTGGCCGAGAAGCAAGCGGCCAAAGGTCGACAGCTGAACAGCCGCTTGCTGCAGCCTGCCGTACGAGAAGAGATCGGGCATTGGGACGTCGTGTGGTGCCGGCGATCAATCTTGCTTCGGAACTTCACTCACGTGCCCGCCGACTACGCGCCATGCGCCGCCGCCATCACGCGCCCATACGCGCGTGTATCGATACGTGCCCTCGACGAGCGTGCCACCCACTTCGACGGAGAGCCGAGCGCGGAGCGCGGTGAGAGCGACGTCGCTCCCGACGCGGCGGATGCGAAGCTCCTCGGCTACGTGACCGCGGAAGCGGATGATACCCGAGCCGTGAGCCTCGAGGTCCTGCGCCTTGGTGCCGAGCCGGCCGTCGGGGCCGGTGAAGAGCAGTTCGTCCGCGATCAAGCGATCGAGGACCGCGACGTCGGCACCGAGCTGGGCGGCGCGGATCTGCGCTTCGAGCGCGACAATCTCGGTGTCGCGCGCAGCGACGAGAACGGCGTTCATAGCCGCGAAATCGGATTCGCTCATGGGAGAGTCGAGGCTTTCAGCGATCGAGAACGGTCAGGTACGCGCGCCACGGACCGACGGCCTCGCGGTACTGCTTCGCCATGATTCGCGCGATTTGTTCCACGTGTCCCAGGTCGTGCGCCACCCACGTTGCCAGCAACTGTCGCAGCGTAACCGGTCCGAATTTCGGATGCTCTCCCTCCAGCGAGAGCTGGGCATCGGTCAAGCGCCACGCAGCCAGCGCGGCCAAGCTCTCCGCGCGCAAGCGTGCAAACTCATCGAGCAATTCGGCGAAGGACTTCCCCCGGCTCTCGCGGAGCTGAGCCAAGCGGTCGAAGGGCGTGAAGCGGCGATTCTCGCCCTGGTCGAGGATGATCCGCGCGCGGGGAATCCAGTCGGCGCGCTCACCGTGGCTCAGATGCCCGATGATGACGTACGGGCTCCATGTGTCCGGACCCTCGGTCGCGTCCGTCCAGGCGGGCGAGAGGCCGGCGAGCATCGCGCGGAGTGTATCAGGTGTGCGCTCGAGAACGGCAATGCCGGTTGCGAGATCGAAGTCCATGGTGCGCTAACGCTCGCCGAACCAGCGAACGGGTAACTCTTGCCGGCGCTGCTTGATGAGGAGGTACTCGAGCGGCTCGGGTCCAGCCACAAGGAAGGCGTGAGGAACGGCGGCTGGAATCTTGACGATGTCGCCGGCATGAACGACGAGCTCATAGCTCTTCGCGAACCTGCCACCGCGACGCTCGCCCGGCGCGCGAAACGTGCTGCCCGAAAGGCTGTCGCCCATTTGGATGGCACCGGTCCCGGATCGGACGATGACGAGATCATCCCAGCGCGCGTGCACTTCCGGCTCACTCGAAACGATGCGGCGCACGAGCTTGTACGTGGTCTGCTCATCGTCGGACGTGAACACGGTCATGCCGATCGCGCGATACTTGACGAGCCGCGCCGATTTGTCGTTCAACGTCGCGGCATCGATGAAATCGAGGCGACGGCGCTTCTTCTCGGTCGCGCGCACCGTGGCGGTGGTGGGCGCCGCGGTAAACGCGCGCGCATGCTCGATGGTCGTATCGGCTCGCTGGGCGCCGGCAACCTTGGCCGACAGCGCGAGCGCAACTGCGCAGAGCATGTGATGCCGCATGACTACACCTCCCTCGACGCTTGGCGTCGCTACTTGTTCCCTTCCGATCGCTTACTCATCTAACCTGCGCGCGCGCCAACTGCCGCGCTCGCTCAGCTCTTCCTCCAGATGATCAGCGTGCCGCACGCGGAGCCGGTCATGTTGGACTGGCTGGGCGTCTCCGCGGGGCTGTAGTACTCGACGGCCGCGATCTGGTCGGGGGGAACAGCGCCATCGCCAGTACCGCCAGTGAAGGGAAACGGAGAACCAACGACATGCTCACTCCCGCGCGAGCGACGCCGGACTGCGAACGGATTCGTCGAGACGCGTACGGTAACGATCGTCTTCATGACAGTCGAGCCGAACAGCAGACGTTCACAGAAGCTTGACGGCGCCCGGTACCAGGCTACATCCCCGGGGCCGGGCTCGGTAAGGTCAACCTTTGAGATCGCCGAGCATCGCGCCGCGATTTCGCCTATGCCAATGAGAGGATGATCGCCATCATGCGCGCACGCTCGATCCTGGCAGTCGCCGCCGCAATCGTCGCGCGCTCAACGATCGCAGCGCAATCGGCGCGCGAGATGTCGGTCTCCGACACGTCGCCCTTCCGCGCGCTGGATCTGCCCGCGCCGAACATGTATCGCACCGGCTCGGGACGTCCCGGTGCACGTTATTGGCAGCAGCGCGCCGACTATCGCATCGCCGCGACGCTCGACTCCGCCACGAGCTCCGTGCGCGGCCGCGAGACGATCCACTACACGAACCATTCGCCCGACGCGCTTCCGTATCTCTGGCTCTTTCTCGAACAGAACATCTGCGCGCCGGCGAGCATCACCAACGTGCTCAACCAGCCGCCGCTCACCTTTGGGACGACGAGCTTCGATTTCTCCTGCCAAGGCCTGCCGAAGTCGCGCGAGGGCGGCCTCACGCTCGAGTACGTGCGCGTCCGCGGCGCCGACGCCAAGCGCACGATCTACGGCACGACGATGCGCCTCGATCTCGCGACGCCGCTCCTGCCGAACGGGAGCGCCGACATCGAGCTCGGCTGGAGCTTTCCGGTCGCCGAACAGGGCGCGGGTCGCATGGGACGCGACGGGCCGCTGCTCGAGCTCGGGCAGTGGTATCCGCGGATGGCGGTCTACGATGACGTCCGCGGTTGGAATCACGAGCCGTACATCGGCGCGGGCGAGTTCTATCTCGAGTACGGCAGCTTCGACGTCACCCTCACTGTGCCGGCGAGGTACCTCATCGCCGCGACCGGTCAGCTTCGCAACGCGGAGCAGGTGCTGACGGCGAATCAACGCACGAGGTTGCGCATCGCTCGCAACTCGGATACCGCAATCGCAATAGTTTCGCGAAGTGAAGCCGGCGACGCCGCGCGCACGCGGCCTGCTACACACGGCGCGCTGACCTGGCACTTCACCGCCGACAGCGTTCGCGACTTTGCCTGGGCCGCATCGCCCGGCATGCTGTGGGATGCCAGCGGCTACGACGGCATCCTGATCGAAACGCTCTATCGGCCGGGCGCCGATAAATGGCCCGAGGCGAACCGCATCGCGCGCGCGGCGATCAAGCGCTTCAGCGAAAAGTGGTATCGCTATCCCTACTCGCACGCGACGACGGTCGAGGGCCCGGTCGGCGGCATGGAGTATCCCATGCTCACCTTCGTGCCCAACTCACCGACGCGCGAGGAACAGCAGTGGGTCGTGGCCCACGAGTTCGGCCACGAATGGTTTCCGATGATCGTCGGAAGCAACGAGCGGCTCTATCCGTGGATGGACGAGGGATTCAACACTTTCATCGACTACGACAACGCCGCCCAGTACTTCACCGGCACGCCGACCGGCGACACGATCCAGCTCCATCCGCTGCGCATGTACGATGTGCACGCGAAGGCTGGCAGCGAGCAGCCGCTGATCGCCAATCCCACCGAGGTACACGACCTCGAGTGGGGCGCCTATCAGAAGCCGGCCCTCATGATGCAGATGCTGCGCAACGAGGTGTTGGGCCCGGACCGCTTCGATCACGCCTTCCGCGAGTACATCCGCGCCTGGGCGTTCAAGCATCCGACGCCCGCCGATTTCTTTCGCGTCATGCGCGATGCGTCCGGCATGAACCTCGACTGGTTCTGGCGCGAGTGGATCTTCGGCACCGCCCGACTCGATCAGGCGGTCGACTCGGTCGCCACCGGCAAGGATGGCTCAGTCGTGTACCTCGGCAACCGCGGGACGATGATCATGCCGGCCGAGCTGTCGCTCGAATTTGCCGACGGCACGCGGAGCCGCGTGCGGCTCCCCGTCGAGATGTGGGATCTCGGTGCCCGCTTCGAGTACCATGTGCCCGGCGGCAAGCAGGTGAAGCGCGCCGAAGTGGACCCGCGCCGCGCGCTCCCCGATATCGATCGGTCGAACAACGCGTGGCCGCGGTGATGACATGAGCGCGTCGCATCCGACGATCGTTCTCTGTCTCGCCAGCTACTTCAAGGGCGCGCCGCTCCTACGAGAGTGCAAGGCGCTCGGCTGCCGCGTGCTGCTGCTGACGGTCACATCGCTGCAAAACGCCGACTGGCCGCGCGAGAGCATCGACGAGCTGTTCGTGATGCCCGATCTGTACCGGCGCGATGATGTCATGAACGCCGTCAGCTATCTGATTCGCAGTGAAGCGATCGACCGGATCATTCCGCTCGATGAGTTCGATCTCGAGATGGCGGCCGCGTTGCGCGAGCATTTGCGCGTGCCCGGCATGGGCGAGACGACGGTCCGCTATTTTCGCGACAAGCTGGCGATGCGCGTGCGCGCCCGAACGGACGAGATCGCGGTGCCACAGTTCGCGCCGCTGCTCAACCGGGGGAGGATCGACGAGTTCATCGCATCGGTGAAACCGCCGTGGCTCATGAAGCCGCGCTTCTCCGCGTCGGCGATCGGGATCAAGAAAATCGACGACGCCTCGCAACTGTGGCGCACGATGGACGAGCTCGGCGACGAGCAGTCGCTGCATCTGCTCGAGGAGTTCGTCCCCGGCGACGTGTTCCACGTCGATGCGATCACCTGGGAGAAGGAGATCGTGTTCGCCGAGGCGAGCGGCTACGTGCAGCCTCCCTTCGACGTGTACCATCACGGTGGGCTCTTCGCGACGCGCATGCTCGATCGCGATTCCGATGACGCGCGCGCGCTGGTCGACATCAATCGCGCGGTACTGACCGCGCTCGGCTATAGGCGCGGCGTCACGCACACCGAATTCATTCGGTCGAAGGCGGACGGCCGCGTCTTCTTTCTCGAGACGGCGGCGAGGGTCGGCGGCGCGAACATCGTCGACATGATCGAGGCCGGCACCGGGATCAATCTTTGGCGAGAGTGGGCGCGCCTCGAGGTCGCCGACGCGCGAAAAGAGGACTACGTGCCCCCCGCGTCGCGCGGTAACTACGCCGGGATGATCAGCTCGCTGGCGAGACAAGAGTGGCCCGACACCGCCGGCTACTCCGAGTCAGAGATCGTATGGCGACTCAACAAGCGTCATCACGTTGGTCTGATCGTGGCGGCACCGACGGCGCAGCGCGTCGACGAGCTCGTGCACGCGTATCTGCCACGCATTCAAGCGGATTTCCACGCGTCGATGCCGGCGCCGGAGACGCCGTTCGACTAGGTGTTGGGTGCTAGGTGCTAGGGGTTAGGCGATGAGGGCGCATGAGGAGTGTCTCCTTCTCCCTCACATTCATCTCAGCAACTGCCTCACGCGCTCGCTGTAGCCTCGGCTCGACACCAGCGTCGCGCCGGTGTGCATCGTCACCGTGTACTCGCCGTGCTCGCGCGCCTCGATCGATTGGATGCGGTCGATTCTCACTAGGGCGGAGCGATGGATGCGGACGAATTCGGCCGGGTCGAGCTTTGATTCGGCGCCCTTCATCGTGTCGCGGATGAGATGCGACTTGTCGCCGGTCTGCAGGCGGACGTAGTTGCCGACCGCGTCGATCCAGTCGATGTCAGCAACCTTGACGAAGTAGAGCTTGGACCCGCGACGTGCGACGAATCGGGTCGTCGGAGCGCCGCGCTGCTCGGCGGCGCGTGCGGAGCGCCGGCGGGTCGCCGGGTGAGCACCATGGTGCCTTTAGGCGCCGGCGTCAGATTCGCAGGCGGATCGCGCAGCACGAGCGTCCCGGCCATGCCATCAGCGGCGACGAGCCGAACGTTGAACATCCAGGTGCCACCTCCGCTGTTGGGCTGCTCCCACGTCAGATCCGCCGCGGTGGCGACGAGATTGTGTTGCGGACTGGTGCCGCCCCCGGGGTGAACGGTCACGCCGGCGTATTTTCCATCGACGACGCTGAAGTTGAACCCGATGGGATCGCTGCCAATCGGCATCGTGCGCACGCCGCTCCACGACCGGCATACGGAAATTGCGGATCGCGCGCCGCATTGGATCCCCTGAGGGCCGCGTCAGGTGAGTCCGGGGACCGAGTCCGCTGAAGCTGCGCATCGGCGCGCGCCGCCGAGAGCAGCGCCACCGACGCGACCAGCATCACCTCGACAGGAATTCGCCGCATCCTCCTCCATGGCAAATTGACCATCGATGGATGCGGCCGCGGGCGATGGCGTACCAGCCATCACGTGATGAGTGCACCGAATTTCGGGATGGCTAGCGCAAGATCTCGGCGATCGGCTCGCCCTCGGCGCCCGGCAGCTCGACGCCCAACGCTCGCGTGAAGGTCGGCGCGAGATCGAGGAGCGAGCATTCGCGCTCGAGTTGCTCGTGCGTGATCCCGGCGCCGGCGGCAACAAACCAGCCGCCGGGCCGGTGCTCACCGCTCCGCCCGTAATCGTTCGCTCCCTCGACCACGCCGATCTTGGGTGATCGAGCGCGAACGCGCGCCCTGGCGCCATCGTCGAGCGATGTGCTTCCCGTGGCGACGCGCTCGCTCCACTCGATGAGGAGATCGGGAAGCGCGTCGAGATGCTCGCCGTCGTACAGCTCGCGCGTCCGCATCACGCGGCGAACGAGGGGTGCGCCGCTCACGTCGTCGACGATCGCCAGGAGATCCGCCTCGAGCTCTGCAACAAATCGTGCTTCGTCGGCACCCGGTGCGAGCGTCCCGCCCGGCTCGCGTCCCACGAGATTGAGGCGAATGCCGCTCACGGCGAGCCCGTTGGCCAGCGGGAAGCAGTAGCTCCGCTCGGGATCGACGCCGATGGCACGCGGTTGAGGCTCAGCCGCCTCATCGTCCACTACCCGGCTTCGCAGCGGAGCGAGCAGCTCGCGCAGCGATTTCGGCAGCGTACGCCAAGTGCTTGCGGCGACCGCGAACATGCGCTCGCGCGCGTGCATCCCAGGCGGAGCGGCGACCCCGAGCGCGAACAGGAGATCGCGCAGCAGAAAATGCGCGCCGAATCGATGCGACATCCCGTGCGCCGCGACGACGACCACGCGCGCATCGCCGGCGGCCGCCACGAGATCGCCAACCGCGCGATCGATCACGCGATAGATGATCCGCAACGGATCTCCGGTGATCGCGGCCATCGCCGGGTCGTGCGCCGGGTGATCGGCGTCGTGCAGGTGCCAGCACTGATGGCCGACGCAGTGCGACTCGGTGAACACTTGCATGAAGAGATCCCACCCGCCGCGCGCGAGGAGCTCGGTGCTCCAGTCGGCCTTGCTTCCGATCCCCGCTTCGAGCGTAGCGATGAACGCGCGATACTCAGCGGTGCCGCGACCGGTCGCGTCGCACGACGCTCCGGCTGGATGCTTGCCGGCGCGCGCGAGGATCACCGATGCGAGCGCCGGCGGCGCCGTCTCAAATCCGAAGAAGGCATCGTGCGCGCCCCACTCCACCACCTGCACACCGTTCAACTCGGGATCGAGACGGCTCAACGGCACGTCGAGCACGGCTACCCTGCGCCCGGCTCGGCTCAGCACTGTCCAGAATGGATCGCGCTCGACGAACGCACCGAGCGCGCGATCCTCGAGGCGATAGCTGCCGGACACGAGCTGCAGTTGGTAGTGGAAGCCGTGCCGCGCCGGATTCACGCCCGTGTAGAGCGACGGCCACGTCGAACCGACGAAAAATCCTTCGAGGCCGCGCGCGCGCCCGACGACTCCGCGCTCTACCAGCGCCGCAAGATTTGGCAGGGTTCCATCGGCGATCCACGTGTCGAGCAGCTCGGGACTCCCCGCGTCGATGCCGAGCACGAGAAGACGAGTCGGCGCCGGCGTCACGATCGCCTGCGCAGTGCGTCGCGCAGTAGATGCCGGGTGTAGAGGAGATAGTGCCAGCCCGACGGCTGGAGCAGCGACGCCAGATGCCAACGCCACGCGTTGCGCAGCGCGCCGAATTCGCGCTCTTTGTCGGCCGCGGCATGGTACGCGCCGGCGATGTGCGAGCGCAGTCCGCGGCGCACATCTTCCGGAAGATCGAGCGCGATGATCTGCCGCAACCCGTCCACCTGGCCGACCAGGTACGCGCGCGACGACGACTCTGCCGCATGGCTACCGAGATGGTAGACTACCGTCGGCGTGTCGATCCAGGCGATGCCATGCTCGGACGCGATGCGCAGCGCCAGGTATGTACACTCGAGAAAACTCGGCATTTCCTCGAACACGCTCACGCCGATCAGATCCGACCGACAGAGCCAGGAGCCCGGCAGCAACCAATTTCCCTCGAGCATCGCGCGAATGGGATCGGCGTTCACATCGTTGCCGGGCTTCACGTGCAGCTCATCGCCATTGCCGTTGCGACGGTAGCCGTTGGTGACGATCGCCGCGCAGTCGCCGCGTCGCTCGAGCTCGCGAACCCGAAGCGCGAGCGCGCCGGGAAGCAGCAGGTCATCGTCATCGAGCGCGGTGAACCACGGCGTCTCGACCAACGTGCGGCCGGCGGCGAGCGCGGCGGGCAGTCCACCCTTCTCGAGCACCACGAGGCGCACGCGATCATCATCCCGGAGCGCGCGCTCGACGTCGGGTGAGCGGTCCGGACCGTTCAGTACGACGACGACTGTTGGATGTACGCCCGCCTGATCGAGCGCACTCTCGATCGCGGCCTGAAGCGACGCGGCGCGCTCGCGCAGACCGCGCGTCGGCACGATGATGGTGACGGCGGGATCGGCCGCCGTCACGCGCGGTTCACCCGCATCGGAGGAGCATGGAGCTCGACGCGAAGCGGTTCAGCGAGGGAACGGCACTCGACACCGACCTGTGCATCGTGGGGGCGGGCCCGGCAGGCTTCGTGCTGGCGGCCGAGTTCGTCGGTCGGCAATGCGATGTGATCGTGTTGGAGAGTGGCGGGGATCGCCCAGAGGCGGGGATTCTTGCCCTCAATGTTGGCGATGTCACCGGAGATGTCTACGCCGGACTTGGCGCCACGCGCCACCGACAGCTCGGCGGCACGTCGTGCCTGTGGAATACAGAAATCGGGGGAACAGCTGGCGCGAAGTACGCGCCCCTGGACGCCGCGGACTTCGACGAACGGTCCGGCTTCGAGCACGGCGGCTGGCCATTCGGCATCGGCGAGCTTCGCGAGCACTACGATCGCGCGCAGCGGATCTGCGCACTCGGCCCCTTCGCCTATGATGCCCCGGCGTGGAGCGCGACCGGCCGCGAGCCGTGGAGCGCGCTTGGTCCGGATCTCGTATCGCGCGTCTACCAGCTTGGTGCGCGCGATGCCTTCATCGCGCCGCTTCGCGCGTCGATAGCTGGAGCAACGAATATTCGGCTCTGCTCGCACGCGACTGTCACGGGCCTACATGCGGACGCAGCCGGCCGGCGCATGACCCACGCCTCGATCGCAACGCCCGGCGCCGCGAAGTGGAGCGTGCGCGCGAAGCGCTTCGTGCTCGCCGCCGGCGCCGTCGAAAACGCCCGGCTGCTGCTCATCTCCGGCGAATCAGCCCACGGTCTCGGCAACGCGTCCGGTTGGGTCGGCCGCGGATTCATGGAGCACCCGCGGGATCGAGCGCTGTCGCTGCGTCCACGCTCTCCCGATCTCTACCGCAGCGCCGGCTTCTACGATCTGCGGCACGCGGCCGATGGCACGTGGATCGTCGGCCGGCTCGCACTGAGCGACGCGGCACTCGCGACAGGACAATTGCCCAATGCATCGGCGACGTTGCTTCCGAGGATGCGGGCCGCCACCGACAAACTTCGCGCGGTGCTTCCCGCCTTTGCCGCGCGGTCTCTGCCGAGTGGCGGGCACGGATGGTCTCGCCAGCATGCGGCCGCGCGCGCCTTCGATGGGTTCACGGTACTTCTCAACGTGGAGCAAAGCCCGCATCCGGAAAACCGAGTGACGCTGAGTGCGCGGCGCGACTCACTCGGCGTACCGCTGCCCGCACTCGAGTGGCGCTGGCGCGCCGACGATCATCAGCGGCTCGAGCGCTTGCGCGCGGTCGTTGCCAGGGAGCTGGATGCGGCCGGCCTCGGCCAGATCACGGTGGATGCGAAGGCGATCCCGGACCCCAACGCCCATCACCACGCAGGCACCACGCGAATGCACGTCGATCCGCGACGCGGCGTCACCGACTCGGACGGCCGCGTTCACGCAACTGAGAACGTGTATGTCGCCGGTGCATCGACCTTCCCCACCGCGGGCTTCGCCAATCCAGTGCTGACAATTGTCGCCTTGACGCTGCGCCTCGCCGCGCATCTGACGAGATCGTCATGAGCGGAGCGAGAAGAGGACCGAGGTCTAGCTCGCTCGCTTCCAAAGGAAGACGTCGACCGTCACTTCATTCTTGAGCGCGGGGAGATACTCGAAGTTCTTGAGGTAATCCCGAGCTCTCGGGCGGCGTGGCGTAGAGCAGATAGTAGCCGCCGGGAATCGATGGAATCGAGTACCGCCCATTCGCATCCGATGTGTAGTGGGCGACGAACACCGACCCGATTGAGAACTCTCGCGTCACCGCGGCTTGAGAGGCGGGTGTGGGGTGTGGGGTGTGGGGTGTGGTCAAGGAGAGATCTCTGTCCTAACCACACCCT
>JALZAE010000640.1 GCA_030948535.1 Gemmatimonadota bacterium
GAGCTCAGTGCGTGCTGGGTGAGCGCGCCGATGTCCTGCACGCATTCTGCTACGCGCCGCGCGAGGCGCTGGTCATGCGCGTCGCCGCGCGGCTCGGCGTGTCTCCCGCCGAAGCGGAGCGCATCGCCTCCGACACCAACCGGCAGCGCGCGCAATACGTGGAGCGGCACTGGAAGCGCAACTGGCTTGCTCCCGAGAACTACCATCTCTGCGTCAACACGGCGTGGCTGGGCATCGAGGAGTCGGTCGATCTGATCGTACGTCTGGCGCGCGCGCGATTCGGGCTCGACGCGGGCGCGCTATCGCGATAGACTCGCGATACCTCACTCGGAGAGGATCGCATGCGTCGCACTCGTTTCGCAGTCATCGTATTCGGTACGGTGCTGATCGCGCCGTTGCCGTCGCTCGCGCAGGCATCGCTCCCCTGGCCGGACAAATGGCAGGCGCAGGGCCAGAGCTGTCACGCCGTGCCCCTTCCCGCAGGGGTGTCGAAGCTGGAGCAGGTGCTCGACTCGGCGCCCGTCTTCGCGGCGCTCGGCGACGCCGCGCACGCGAAAGGGTGGGCCGTGCTGTCCATCTCCTTCGATTCAACCGGCAAGGTGCAGGACGTGACCGTTCCCGCCTCTGATCTGGGCGATGACGTGAAGGCAAAGATCGCCGCCGCTGCGAAGAGTGCGGCCAAGCCGCAGAGCACGGTGGGATCGGCACAGGTGCGCGTGCAGCTGCAGGACGGTGCGCACTTCACGCTCGCGCCAAGTGAGAGCTGCGAGGCGCACTCGGCCGGCAACGACGTCATCATCCGTTTGGCGGACAACCAAGCGAATGTCGAGACGATGCGTACCTCGACCGCCAGCCGAGCGGGCTCGCAGACCGCCCAACGCGCCGCGCCGAGAGCGGCGAACATGATCTCGACGGTCGTCGAGCTGACGATCGCGCCCGACGGACACGCGGTCGAATCACGCGTCAAGCAGTCGTCGGGGAACAAGGACGCGGACGTGGCGGCGCAGCGCGTAGCGATGCGCGCGACGTTCCTGCCGGCGCTCCTTGATCGCGTGCCGGTCGTCGGCGTGGCCACCATCACGTATCGGCAGCCCGAGCCGGAACGGTAGCTCCGATCGCGCGCAAGCTCAGACGAGCGCGCGCAGCTCCGATCGCCTGCTGAACACGTACCGCGCGTAGATGAGCGTCACCGCCGCGCCGATGCCGACCGTCGTCGCGGAGCCGATCGCTTTCGCGGCGAGGCCGGCGAGAAACGGTCCGATCACCGGGCCGACGCCGACGACGACCCACACGTACGCCGCCATCACGCGCCCGCGCAGCGCGTCGGGCACGAGACCTTGCAGCAGGCCGTTCGCAACGGCGTTCGTCAGGATCATCGTGAATCCGATGCCGAGGAGCAGCATGCACGACAGCGGCACCGATCGCGAGAGCGAGAACGCCATGAGGAGTATGGAGAACGCGTACGACGCGCGCTCCAGCAGCAATCCGCGAGCGCGCTGGCCGAGGGTCGCCAGAGCGAGCGCGCCGGCGAGTCCTCCGATGCCGACGGAGGTCAGCAGCCATCCGTAACTGCCCGCGTTGCCGTGGAGCACGTCGCGCGCGATCACCGGCATCAGCGCGAGATAGGGGGCGCTGAAGATCGCGAACACACCGACGAGCCGCATCAGCGACCAAACCTCCGGCGTGCGGCGCGTGTAGCGCGCGCCTTGCAGAAATCCCTCGAGGAACGATCCGCTCGCCGCAACCTGGGGACGACGCTGCAGCTTGATGCGAAAGAGGCTGATCAGCACCGCGAGGTAGCTGAGCGCGTTGATGGCGAAGCACCAGGCGAGGCCGGCTTCATGGATGACCAGGCCCGCGATGCTCGGTCCGATGATGCGCGCGAGGTTGAAGCCGCCCGCATTCAGCGCGATCGCTTCGGCCAGATCCTCTTTCACGACGAGATCGATGATGAACGACTGGCGCGCCGGCACTTCGAAGGCGGAGATGGCGCCGTTGGCGAGCGTCAGCCCGAGCAGCCAGCCGACGGTGATGTGCCCCGACCAGACGAACCACCACAGGAGCGACGCCTGCACGAGTAGCAGCGCCTGGGCGATCGTCACCAGCTTGAGCTTGTCGTGGCGGTCGGCGATGACGCCGCCGTAGAGCGAGAGCAGCATCACTGGAAACGCGCCGGCGGCCGCGACGAGCCCGACCATGAACGCGCTGTTCGTGAGCTGCAGCGCCATCCACCCCTGCCCGACCGACTGCATCCAGGTGCCGATGAGCGATGCCGTCTGCCCCAGCCAAAAGATGCGAAAGTTGCGGTGGCGTCTCAGAACCGTGAGCGGGTTCTTGACGGATGGGCGCGTTGCCATTGCGTTGATAGTATCGCGGAACGCATCGCAGTTCGAGCGTGAGCGCGGGGCGCGGGCATCTGAGCGAGGGTTCGCAACGTGCCGCGGCTCCGGCGAATCGGGCGAATTCGATCGGGCTGGAGACAGCATCATCGCCCCGGACCGCACTTGTTCTTGTACAAAAACAAATGCAAAGCCCCTCGCATGTTGAGATCGCATTTGCTCGAGAGCGATTCGCCCGATTCGCCCGGTTCCCAGCGTCGGCGCGAACCTTGACCTAGATGCCCGATCGCGAGCGCCCCGTCTTGAACGGACGTTGTGTCCACGTGTTAATATGGATCTGAGGATTTTTCGCGGAGCGCACCGGTGCGGTTTCACACCTACGGCAAGTTCAGCGCGGAGATGGCGGACGCCGTCGACCTCCAGTCATTGCTGGACAAGATGGCGGACTTTCTCCTGCAATCCGGTTTCGCCGGCGGCGGCCCCGCGCATCCGTACTGGGGCGACTTCGGCGATGAGAACGACCGCTCGATGGACGCGCTGCGCGAGGCAATGCTCAAGGCGCTGATGGAGAGCGGGCAATTCACGCCGGAGATGCTCGAGGCGATGCGCGGCGAGGGCGACGAGCTGTCGCAGGCGCAGCTCGCCAAGCTGCTCGACGATCTCATCCAGCGCATGATCGACGAAGGATTCCTGTCAACCGAAGCGCCGCCGCAAATGCCCGCCGGTTATCAGCAAGTGACCGGTCCCGGCGGTCTCGCCCAAGCCGCGTCGCGCGATGTGCAGTTCAATCTCACCGAGAAAGGGATCGACTTCCTCGGCTTCAAGACGCTGCGCTCGCTCCTCGGCTCGCTCGGCAAGTCGAGCTTCGGGAGTCACGACACGCCCTATCTCGCCACGGGCGTCGAGGCCGACGCGTCGAGCAAGCCATACGAGTTCGGCGACACCATGAACCTCGACGTCAACGCCACACTGCAAAACGCGCTCATCCGCAACGGCTCGCTCGATGTGCCGATCGACCTCGACTACGGCGACATCATGGTGCGCCAGGCCGAGTATCGCTCGAGCTGCGCGACGGTGTTGATGCTCGACTGCTCGCACTCGATGATCCTGTACGGCGAAGATCGCTTCACGCCAGCGAAGAAGGTCGCGCTCGCCCTCACGCACCTCATCCGCACGCAGTTCCCCGGCGACTCGCTACGCGTAATCCTCTTTCACGATTCCGCCGAAGAGATCCCGCTGGCGCAGCTGGCGCAGACACAGGTCGGTCCGTACCACACGAACACCGCCGAAGGACTCAAGCTCGCGCGACGCATTCTCCTCGCGCAGAAGAAGGACATGCGCCAGATCGTGATGATCACCGACGGCAAGCCGAGCGCGCTGACGATGCCGAACAGACAGATCTACAAGAACTCAATGGGCCTCGACGCGATGGTGATCGCCAACACGCTGCGCGAGGTCGCGAACTGTCGGCGCGCGGGCATCCTGATCAACACCTTCATGCTCGCCCGCGACCGCGCCCTCGTCGAATTCGTCAAGAAGGTCAGCGCCATCGCGAAGGGAAAAGCGTACTTCACGAATACGATGACCCTCGGCCAGTTCATTCTGATGGATTTTTTGAAGCGGAAGACGCGCAGGGTGAGTTGAGGAGCGGGTGTGGGGTGTGGGGTGTGGTTTGCGCGAGCATCTCTCCTTAACCACACCCC
>JALZAE010000642.1 GCA_030948535.1 Gemmatimonadota bacterium
GGGGTGTGGTTAACTCCCAATCTCTCCCCCGACCACACCCCACACCCCACACCCTACACCCTACACTCGCTCTTCCGCTCCGGCACTCGCGACGCGCAACGAATCCCTCTCTATCCGGTACTCCAGCGGTGCGATCATCGTCACGAGCTCGCCGTCTATGGCGACGTTCCCGCGCGGACGGCGAAGCTCGATGCGGCAGCTGTCGACGACGAAGTTGTCGATGCCGTGCGGTGTCTCGTCGACCGCTTCGAGTCCGCGTAGCGCGGCGATCACGCTGGTAAGGATCAGCCGAAAGCGGTCGCGCGTGCGCACGATCATCACGTGGAGGCCGCGCTTTCCATCGGGCACGCGCTCGCCAACAGTGGGGATGCGGGCTTCGCGCTCCCCGACGCCGATGAACACGAGCGGCGTGTGATACACGCGCCGCACCCCGCCGACTTGGATCACCACGCGAAAGGTGCGCAGATCGGCGAGGACCCGCACCGCGGCGAAGAGGCTCGCGAGCCGGTAGCCGAATCTCCGCTCGTACGACTCGCGCTTGCGCACGAACACGACGTACGCGCCGACCGAGCTCGTGTTGATCATGATCTGATCGTTGACCCATCCCACGTCGACGGTGGTGACGGAATCTCCCGTCGCGATGCGCGCGGCCTCGACTTGATCCTCCGGCAGGCCCACGAACTTCGCGAAGTGATTGAGCGTGCCCGCGGGGATGATGCCCAACTCGACCGGTGTCCCCGCGACGACAGCCGCCGCCGCGCGGATGGTCCCGTCACCGCCGGCCACGATCACGCGCGTGGCGCCGCTGTCGATCTCGGCGCGCACGGCGTCGGCCAATTTCGCCGGATCGATCTCGACGATGCGGCAGCGTCCACCCTCGCGCAGCGCCGCGACGGCGTGCTCCGCCGTGCCCGCGCCCGGATTGACAAGCGCGGGAAACAGCTCCGCGGATTCAGCGGGCGTGATGGCGGTGCGCTCGGTCATTGGCCCGTCTGAAATGCACGAAGCGAGCCCCGAGCCCTGTCGCCGCTCCGCCACCCGCGGCTACCTTTTCGCGTCGCTCCCCCACTAGCACCGCATGCTTCTGATCGCCGCACTGACTTCGCTCCTCGCGCATGGCGCCGACACCACCCGTGTCCAGCGGCACGCCGATTCTCTTCGCTTCGTCGTTCCTCGGACCGTGTCCCGTCCGGCCATCGATGGAACGCTCGACGACGCGACGTGGCGCGGCGCGCTCAAGCTCGACGGCTTCGTGCAGTCGCAGCCGCTCGACCAGGCCGCGCCAGAGCAGCCCAGCTCGGCATGGGTGACGTACGACGATCGCAATCTCTACATCGCCTTTCGCGCGACCGAGCGTTCGCGCCGCGATGTGCGCGCCACGGTGTATCCGCGCGAGCGTGGCGGCGAGAACGACGATCGCGTCACTATTCAGCTCGACACCTATCACGATCGCCTGCGCGCCTACGTGCTCTCCGTCAATCCACTCGGCATTCAATCCGACGGCGTGAGTACGGAGGGACGCGGCACCGACAACTCTCCCGATTTTCTCTGGTACTCCGAGGGGCGGATCTACGATGATGGCTGGGGCGTCGAGCTCACGATTCCCTGGGCATCGCTCCGCTTTCCGGCCGGGGATACGCTCCGGCTCGGCGTAAACATCATCCGCTCCTACGGTCGCAGCGGCGAGATCGATTCGTGGAGTCCGCGCCGCCGCGGCAACCCGTGCGATATCTGCCAGGAAGGGGAGCTACTCATCGCCGGCGTGCCGCATCGCCGGAGCGCCGATGTGTTGCCATACGTTCGCGCGTCGCGCAGCGGCAACCGCCAGTTTCTCGATACGTCGCTCGTCGTGGGCGGCGTCGCACAGAGCGTGCAGCTGCCGCGCCGCTTCGATGTCGCGCAGGAGCAGGGCATCGGCGCCGACGTGAAGCTCGCGCTGTCCCCCTCGTACGTGCTCAACGCGACGGTGCATCCCGATTTCTCGCAGATCGAGGCCGACGAAGATCAGGTTCGGGTGAACCAGCGATTCGCGCTGACGTTCGAGGAGAAGCGTCCCTTCTTTCTCGAGGGGCGAGACTACTTTCAGCCGCGCGTCGTATCGGACTTCGCCGGTGACTTCGGCACCAGCGTGCTCGGAGACCTGTTCTACACCAGGGCGATCATCGATCCGGCAGCCGGCGCGCGGCTTACGGGCAAGAGCGGGCCGTGGTCGACCGGGGCGCTCTACGTGCGGGACGGGGCGCCGTCGTATTGGTGGAATTCGGGCTATCAGACGAGTAGCTACGTGACGAGCCTGCGCGGTTCCGCCGACGTCGTGGTACTACGCACGCGGCGAGATGTGCTCCAGAATTCTTCCGTCGGATTGATCGCGCTGGGCCGTCGCGCGACGTATGGCGGGGCGCAGAACGGCATCCTCGGCGGTGACGCCGGTTTTCGTTTCGGTGCGTTCTCCCTCGGCGGCGAGGGCGCGCTGTCGCGCGACCGCGCATCGCTCGTCACCACGATCGACACGACGGTCGCCGGCACCGATACCACCGTCATTCGCGATACGAGCTCGGCCGAGGACGGCAAGGAGCGGAACGGCGCATACTATCGTCTGCGCTTTGGCCGCAGCGGCTACCACCTCAACTACAGCATCGGCAGGTCCGGCGCGTCGAACACTTTCCGCGATGAGCTGGGCCAGTTCCAGCGCGTGGGGATCGAGCGATCCGCCGCGCGCATCTCTCTAGACGAATATCCCAACAACGCCTGGCTCCAGCGCATGGGGCAGAGCGTCAGCTTCTCGCGCACGAATGCGTGGCGTGGCAAGAGCCTCGATGGCCTGTTCAACCCCGGGATCAACTTTCAGTTTCAGCACCAGACGTCGGTCTCGTTCGGCTACACCTATGAGAAGGTGACGCTCCCCAACTTCGTCACGGGACGCGACACGGCGCTGTATGTCCAGGGTTGGTCCTTCAGCGCGTCGTCCTTTGCCTGGCGGAAAGTATCGGGTGTGCTGTCGCTGTTCGGCGGCGAGCGCGAGATCTACGACTTCAGCCGGCCGCGCCTCGGACAGGGATATTTCGGCAGTGCGACGCTCACCATCCGGCCGAACGCGTCTTCGTCGCTCGACCTCAAGGGCCAGCGCTCGCTGCACTACGGCACGCGGTGGGCGAACCTCGTCGACGACGCGAAGATTTTGCGTCTGCGCGGCACCTACCAATTCACGCGCGCGCTCGGCCTGCGAATGATCGGCGAATATTCGGATCAGTTCAGCTCTGTCTTCACCAACCCGCTCACCCAGCGCGCAAAACACCTCGGCACGAGCGCCCTCGTCTCCTACGAAATCGCGCCCGGCTCGTTCCTCTACGCCGGCTTCAACGATACGCAGCGCGACTTCGATGATCCCGTCGTCCGCGGCGGCGCGCGCCTGAGGACGGGCAGCGACGTGTTCCTCAAGATCTCGTACTTGTTCCGGGTGGAGCGCTGAGCCGTGGACCTCGAGCTTCTCTAAGAGCAAAAGGCAGCCGCAGATTTACGCAGATCGACGCAGATAGATCGGGGTACCTCAGAAATTATTTCCGATGAATCGCTGCTGAATGGTTTTTGGGGAACACCAAAAACATCAGAACGCATTGGCGCGATGTGTCCGGAGTCCACGCGAAACAATCCGCGTAATCTGCGAAAATCCGCGGCTGCCGTTGCCGTGGAAGAGCAACCAATCGGCGGTTGTATAAAATGAATCGGG
>JALZAE010000645.1 GCA_030948535.1 Gemmatimonadota bacterium
CGGGTGTGGGGTGTGGGGTGTGGGGTGTGGTTGATTCGATCTCTCCTTAACCACACCCTACACCCGACACCCCACACCCACTGTTACGTCACCGCTTTCTTCCGCCAATTCGCCCACGTGTCCCCGACGCCGATCGCGAAGGCGGCGATGAGGGTCACCCAACCCAGTACCATGCCGGCGGCGGCCCACAGCACGTCTCGTCCAGGCTTGCCACGTCGGGTGACGAACCACGCCATCACGCCGAGTCCGCGCACCGCGAACAATACGCCGAAGAAGGCGACGAGGTTGAGTCCGACCGTGCGAAGCGACGATAGCGATGGCAACAACAGAATAGTAACGCCGGCCACCAAGCCCCAGACGAGCTGATCGCTGAAGTGAAAATCACGCAACGCTCCGAGTGGCGCGCCGATCCGTGCGCGCGACAACCGGTGATACAGTGCCCACGCGATGGCGCAGGAGGCGAGCGTCTCCAGTGCCATCAGTGCCGGATACAGACCCGCCGCGTACTTCGACAACGCCGGCAGCACCGTCGCCGTCGGCACCGACCACCAATCCCGAAGCCACGGCAGGCGTGTCGCCAACGCTTCCAGCGCCGCGCCCGAGAGCTTGTTCTCGCGATCGAGATGCTCAGCGAACGCACCCTCGACCGTGCCTGGGTGTCCTCCGCTGAACGCCACGACCGCCAGCGTCAACAGTGCGGCCAATCCCGCGGCTGCGAGCGCGCGCACGAAGAACGATCGCGCGGACCCGAGCACACACAACGCCCCGAATGCCGCGGCGACGACGAGCGCCCACCCGCGCACCAGATCCGCATACGCGGGATCGACCTGCAGACCCTGCGCGATACCAAAGGAAAACCTCGGCACGAGAACGATCGCCGAGAGGGCACTCCAACCGATTGCGCCCCAAATCTTCCCGCCCGCCCACCATCCCGCGACGAAGCACGCAGCGAGCGCGGGGACGAGCAGTATGAGCGTGCTGCTCACGGGAAGCACCGCGCATAGTTGCGCCAGAATCGGCGCCGCCCGCAGTTTTGGAATCGCGGGGAGCAACAGGAACGCCGCGAGAGCGAGGACGAGACGCGTCCACCCTTGCTCCCGCGGCGCCGGCGCAATGCCGCCGTCGGTCATCTTATGCCTGGTGTCCCCGAATGTACGGAATCAGCGCGAGGTAGCGCGCCCGCTTGATCGAGGTCGACAATTGCCGCTGATGCCGCGCGCAAACGCCGCTCAACCGGCTCGGCAAAATCTTTCCGTTGTCGGTGATGAAGCGGCCGAGGGTCCGGTCGTCCTTGTAGTCGATGAAGCGGACCCGCGTCTCACAGAACGGGCAGCTCTTGTGTGGTCGGCGCATTACTCGTCCTCCTCGTCGTCGTCGTCCTTGCGGCTACGTCCGCCCGCGGCGAGCTCTTCTTCGGTCATGGGCGGCGCGCCGACGACGTTCTCGTGCAACGTGATGAGATAGCGCACGATGCCCTCGTCGAGCTTGAGCGCACGCTCGAACTCGGGCAGCACCGCGGGCTCGGCGTTGAAGTGCGCGATCACGTAGTAGCCGTTCTCGCGCGGGCCGATGGGATAGGCGAGCTGCCGGCGGCCCCAGTGGTCGACGGCGATGTCGCCGGTCTCCCCGAGCAGGCCGTGAAAGCGGGTGATCTTTTCCAGGATGGCGGGATCTTCGAGAGCAGAGTCGAAGATGTACACCGCCTCGTATGGGCGAGGCATGTTGCGGTCGTTCCTCCCTTTGGTCGACTTCCGCCCCCCGCGCGGAATGGCGGGAGGAGGGATGCGTTGTGTCTAGCCCTTAAAGCTAGTTGGGTCGCGTGGCTCGAAGCAACGGCGGGTGCGGGGTTGCAGCGAACAGGGGAGGGTCAGGTCGGAGTTTCCACGGCAACCGCACCCCGTTCCCCGAACCCGGCACCCGCTCTCAGGTGCTCAGTAGCTCCGCCACGCGTCGGTCCACGCGTTCCGGTACACACCCCATGTCGACATCGTCGCCACGGCGCTGTCGACCATGCACGGGTTGTATCGGATCCTTGTCGTGTCCGAGCCGAAATTCGAGAGCGTTCCGACCGGTGTGCCAAGCTTCTGATTGAGACCCGAGACGACGGCGCCGTCGATCATGTGGTTCCCGGTGCTGCCGGTGATCGCGCCGCCGACGAGAATCACGCCGTTCCAGTTCCAGCTACCGTTGATCGTGAGTCCGCCGGTCACGATCAACAGGCCGCTGCCGCTCATGCCGCTGTTCACGGTGAGACTGCCCGTCGCCCGAATCACGTGCCAACCCACGCCGGGCCAGGGATCGCCGGGATAGTTGACGTCGGGCGACAGGACGTTACCCGAGACGATGCCCGCCCAATCGACGTCGACGGAATCCGAAGCAGATGACGACGTGGGACCGAGCACACGCGCACCACCGGTCACGAAGGGTCCGGCAAAGGCACCGGCTGGATACGCTGCGCCAAACGTATTGGGCTGAAGACAAGTACCAGGAGGCATGCCGGTGACCGTGTCCTTCGTCACGTTGAGGCTTGCGCCGTTCAACGTCGTGAGCGCACTGAGCGCGGCGAACGCGTTGGCGGATGCCGTCGCGAGCTGCGCGACGGTCCGCTCGGCCAATGGATCGCGCGAAGTGCCGAGTCTCGTCGCCACGCCGCGCGAACGCACGAGATAGATGCCCTTCGTGGCGCCGACAGGCGGGCGCAACCGCTCGTACACGACGTCGGCGAATCCGCCGGGCAGCGCGAGCCGCGCCGAGTCGTAGGCCAGCGTTGGCGCGCCGGCGACGAAGCCGCACGCGGCGCGATCACTGGTGCAGCGCTCGAGCCCGGTCTCGGCGAGCGAGAACGCGAGCAGCTGTGCCTTGTAGTTGTTCGTGACATGCCGCTCGGTGCCGACTGCCGTAAACGTCACCGCGAGCGCCACGGTCATCAGCGCGGTCGCGAGGAGGACGACCGGCAGCGCCAGCCCGCGACGCGATCCAACGGCAGAGTGACGGCGCTTGTGCATCAGTCGATCCGATTCTTGAAGTACACGGACGTGGATACCGCCGCCGTCGCCTGCGTTGACGCGCCTTCCGCCACGCGCTCGCTCATACCGGGCAGCATCAACTCGAAGCCGCGAATGTTCGCCAGCGTGTCCGGCACCGCCGTCGTCGGCGCCCCGCTGTTCGTCTTGACGAACCACTTGAACTGGGCCGTCGCCGCGAAGGGCGCGGCGACTTCCTCGGCGGTACCGGTGCGCATCACCGTGCGCCACAGCGCGAGCGTTCCGGGAATCACGGCCGATGCCGAGAAGGAATAGCGCACCATCTGATACAGGTAGATCGGGGTGCCCACGCGCGGCGTTCTCAGTCCGCCGCCGGTCGTGGCGCCCGGCTGGATATCGACAAAGCGCCCATTGGCGGCGATGCCAATCGTCGCCACGCCGCAGTCGCCGAGCGCCGCGGCGCTGTTGTCGGTGATGTTTGCCGGCACGAGCCCGTCGACGAAGTGATACGCGGCGGACGCGCCGTTGTCACGCCACGCATAGCCGGAGAATCCGCCGTTCCCGGCGTCGATCGCGGTCGTCGCCCAGAGCAGGGAATCGACCGGAAGGACCGCGATGCGAATCGATCCGCCCGCGCCGGTGTTGCTGCACACAATCCCGAACGCAAATGGCACGCGCACGGTGATGCGATCGGTCTGCACGTCGCTGACGCTGACGGTGTCGCTGCTCGACAAGCCCGACGCGTCGAGCATCCGCAGCTCGCTGAGGAGCAGGTTCATCCCGCTGCGCGCCGCGGAGCGGGCGGCGCGCCCCTGCGCCTGCTGGTCGAAGAAGCGAGACTGCCACACCATCAGTCGCGTGACCGCGCCGCCGAGGATGGCCAGAAGCACCAAGGCGATGAGCAGCTCGACCAGCGTCTGCCCCGGACGCCGACGCATGAGCACGGGTGCGTGGCTCACTGGTTCAGCGGGGACGCGATGGGACGCGTGCGATTGAACTGCACGGTCTCCGGCCGGACCAGCGTGTTCGTCGGCCTCAGAATCAGTTGAATCGCTCTGTCCGTTGCGGTGATATCCGTGAGCGTCATCTGGCGCTGGTACGCGTACGGCGTCGCCGCGACCGCGACCGATCCCGAATCGGCGGGCAAGCTGTCGAAAGGCAACACCATGAGGCGATTCATCTGCCGGGTCAGCTCGGCGTTCACAAACGAGCTTCCGTTTACCGAGAACGACGTGTGCGCCACGCTCACACTCATCGCCCCAAGCGACGCGATGACGATGGCGAGCAGCGAGATCGCGATCATGATCTCGATCAGTGACATTCCGCGTCGCGACTTCACGGCGCGATGATCCTGACCTGCCCGGCTCGCGACATGGTCACTGTTCGTGAATAGCCGTCCTTGAGCATCACGATGGTGAGCTGTCCGCTGACGAGCCCGGTCGGAAACACCTCGACCGTGGTCGGCGTAAACGTCACGCTCTCCAGCGAGAACTCGGAATCGGTGCCGAGCGACCGGACGTGGAGCGTATCGCCGGCTCTGGTCGTGAAGGCATACGTCGACCCGGTCAGGGCGATCTGCACGGGCCCGTGCTGCCGCGTGGCCTGCGACAGCGCGAGGTCCAAGTCGACCGCGACCATCGACGCCGCGCGATTGACCCTGGAGTGCGCCAGCGCGGTTGCGCTCGATGGGAGCGCAATCATGGCGAGAATTCCGATCAGGGCGAGTGTTATCGCCATCTCGATGAGCGAGAAGGCGGAACGGCGGGCGGGTCTTTCTCTGTGCGACTGATCGGGCATCGACTACACCTGGCGCGCTACGGCGAACGACAACGCGCATGAGAGACGGGCGCCGGTCAGTATACGTTGGAGCACATTAACGCGACAGGGGCGCATGTCACACACGACGCAATCACGCCGAGCATCCTGTGTGCGGGCTGGGCACGTCGAAAGAAGGCGAGCGGCTGTTGCTAAACGTTGAAGCGGAAGAGCATTACGTCACCGTCTTCAACAACGTACTCCTTGCCTTCCGACCGCACGACCCCCTTTTCCTTCGCTCCCTTCCATCCGCCGTGCTCGACAAACGCGTCGTAGCCGACGGTCTCCCCGCGAATAAATCCGCGCTGAAAGTCCGTGTGGATGACCCCCGCCGCTTCCGGTGCGGTATCCCCGCGATGGATGGTCCAGGCGCGAACCTCTTGCTCGCCCGCAGTGAAGTACGTCTGAAGACCGAGTAGGGCGTACCCTGCCCGGATGAGTCGATCGAGTCCGGCTGATTCGAGCCCGAGCGATGCGAGAAAATCCTTGCGATCATCGGCCGGAAGCTCGGACAGCTCCGACTCGATCTTGGCGGAAAAGGGAACGACCGTCGCGACCTCGTGGCTGTGCCCGATTGCGGCGCGGAGCGCGCGCAGATGTGGCCCCTCGGCGCCCGTCAACTCGGAGTCGGCGACGTTGGCGGCGTAGAGCACAGGCTTCATGGTGAGCAGCGTCAGCGGCTTGAGGATCTCGCGCTCCTCCGCCGTGAGATTCGCCTCCCACAGTCCCTTTCCCTCGGAGAGCGACGCGTGTGCGCGCTCGAGCGTCGGTACTTCGGCAAGCGCTTCCTTGTCGGCGACGCGCGCGGCGCGGCGCGACTTGTCGAGGCGCTTCTCGACGGTGCCGAGGTCGGCGAGAGCGAGCTCGAACTCGATCACCTCGCGATCGCGCACCGGATCGACGGAGCCCATGACGTGCAGCACGTCGGGATCCTCGAAGCACCGCACGACGTGAACGATGGCGTCCGTCTCGCGAATGGTGGCGAGGAACTTGTTGCCCAGTCCTTCGCCACTCGCGGCGCCTTTCACCAATCCCGCGATGTCGACGAACTCGACCACGGCGGGAACGGTGCGCTTGGGCTGCACGATTTCGGCGAGCTTGCCGAGCCGCGCGTCGGGCACCTCGACGATGCCGACGTTCGGCTCGACGGTACAGAACGGATAGTTCGCCGCCTCGGCCCCAGCGGCCGTGAGGGCGTTGAACAGAGTCGACTTGCCGACGTTCGGGAGGCCGACGATTCCCAGTCTTAGCACGGTGATCGGTACTCGGTGTTCAGCGGTTGAATGTGTTCATGGCCGGCTCGATCCCCTCGCGGAGCCAGAGGTCGATGGCGTCGGTGAAGCGCGGCATCAGTGAGAAAATCTCCTCGCGCTCGTGCTTGCCGAAGGTGGCCAGCACGAAATCGGCGAGGTCGCCGATCTCGCGCTGATCGTCCGCCGGAGCGATGCCGATGCGGAGGCGAGCGTACTCCTGCGTGCCGAGCACGCCCTGCACGCTCTTGAGACCGTTGTGGCCGCCGGCGCTCCCGTTGGCGCGCAGACGGAAGCGCCCGACGGGAAGTGCGACGTCGTCGACGACGACGAGCAGGTCCGTCGACGGCGACCAGAATGGACGCCGCATGTAAGACCTGAGCACTGAGCCGCTGAGATTCATGAAGGTGAGCGGCTTCAGCAACCGTATCTTCGTTCGGCCCACGAGCCCCGTCGACGAAAGCGCATCGCCATCCTTGCGCCACCCATCGAAACGCCAAACGTCGGCCAGGTGGTCGAGCACCCACCAGCCGACGTTGTGACGAGTCCTCTCGTATTCGCGCCCGGGATTGCCCAGGCCAACCAATACCTTCACGGTGTGAGGTGCGCGGTCAGGCGGTCCCCTCCTCCTCCGCCTTGGTCTTCCGGATGAGCTCCGGCTCGGTCGGCGTCTCGCCCTCGACCGCAACGGCGGCGACTGGCGCGACCTCAACCTCGACGCGCGGCGGTGCGACGACGCAGATGGTGGCGTCCTGATCGATGAGCACCTTGATGCCTTCGGGGAGCTTGAGGTCGCGAACGTGAATCGACTCGTTCAGCCCAAGTCCGCTGACATCGACGTCGATGTGGTTCGGGATGTTCGCCGGGTCCACCTCGATCTCGAGCTCGCGCAGCACCTGGTCGAGCGTCCCCTGCTCATTGCGCACGCCGTGCGATGTACCCACGAGGACGAGCGGAACGTTGACCGTCACCATCTCGCCCGCGACCAGCTCCTGAAAATCGATATGGAGAATCTGGCGCTTGAAGGGATGGCGTTGGATCTCGCGGATGAGCGTCCGGGCGTTCGTGCCACCGACGTTCAATTCGATGACGGTGGTCTCGAAGGCGACCCGCTCGAGCATGCGCTCGACTTCGCGAGTGTCGATGGCGAGCGACTGCGGCTCGCGATGATGGCCATAGATGACGGCCGGCACTTGCTTGGCGGCGCGAAGCTTTCGTGCGGCGCCCTTGCCGGTTTCAGTGCGGAGTTTCGCGTCGAGGTTAGCACTAGCCACTGGTGTGTACTCGTTAACAGGTGCCGAGGGGAACGGTGATGGTGCGCCGAATGCGCATCTCACAACCCCCGGAGTGCAGATGTCAGACGTCAGATATCAGATGTCTGTTACCGCGCTTGCTACCCAATGCCGACATCGCGGCGGCGGCGCTGGTCCTTCTGGTGCTGAGCTCGTGCTCAGTTGGTCTGACGCCGGACCTGTGACGTCTGACTTCGCCAACTATTCAAACAGCGAACTGACGGATTGATCGCTATGTGTAAACCTAATCGCCTTCGCCAACAACTCCCCTACTGACAAAACACGCAATTGCTCGAAATGCCGGTCTGCCGGTACCGCCACAGTGTCGGTAACGGTGACCTCCGCAATCGGGGCAGCACTCAGCCGCTCGACGGCGGGCCCTGACAACAGCGCGTGAGTCGCGCAGACGTAGATGTCATTCGCGCCCAACTCCTTCAGCACGCGCGCCGCCGCGGTGACCGTGCCGGCGGTGTCGATCATGTCATCGGGAATCAGGCAATCGCGCCCTTCGACTTCGCCGACGACGTTGAGCACTTCAGCGACGTTGGCCGACGGGCGACGCTTGTCGATGATGGCGAAGGTGCCGTTCAATCGCTTCGCGTACCCGCGCGCCATCTTGGCCGAGCCGACGTCGGGCGCGACGACGACGAGATTCGTGAGCTGCTTGCGGCGATAGTGCGAGACGAACACGGGCGCCGCATACAAATGGTCCACCGGGATGTCGAAGAAGCCCTGCAGTTGATGCTGATGTAAATCAAGCGCGAGCACGCGGTCGGCGCCGGCGGAGACGATCATGTTGGCGAGCAGCTTCGCGCCGATGGCGACACGCGGTTGATCTTTGCGATCCTGGCGCGAGTAGCCGTAGTACGGGATCACGCAGGTGATGCGCGCCGCCGATGCGCGCCGCGCGGCATCGGTGAGGAGCAGGAGCTCCATGATGTTCTCGGCCGGCGGATTCGTCGGCTGCATGATGAAGACGTCATAGCCGCGAACGTTCTCATCGATGCGGACGAAGATCTCGCCGTCGGCGAAGCGCGACGTCGTCACCTTGCACAGCTCGATACCGAGACAGCTCGCGATCTCCTGCGCGAGCGCACGATTGGCCGTGCCCGCGAGCAGCTTAAACCCTCGGCGACTGACTGCTAACTCGTCCATGTCGGTGGTAGTACTCGGTGTTCGGTGGTCGCGACGCTCGAGGGTTCGCCGCCCATCGCCCAATTGCCCCTGGTGGATTCGAACCACCATTCGCAGATCCAAAGTCTGCTGTCCTGCCATTGGACGAAGGGGCAGCAGCCCCTAAAGCTAGTCCGCTAGCGCGACCGGTTCAACACGCGATGATGTTCGCGTGGCGATCACGGTCGCACCCACAATGGCCTCGGTTCTCAGCACGCACGGACCAGAGTACCAAACCCCGAACACGGTCGAGCCCGACCCCGACATCAGCGCGACATCGGCGCCGGCGTCTCGCAGCGCTCGCACGTAGCCGGCGATTTCCGGATGTCGAGCGGATACCACCGGCTCAAAATCGTTCTCCGCAACGGCGGCGACGACGGCCCATGACGGCACCTCAGCCAGCGAGCGGCGTGACGCGCGCGCGCTCGTCGCACTCGTCGCACTCGTCGCCCGATCGTGATCGAGCCAGCCGTATGCCTCAGCGGTCGCGACACCGAAGTTCGGAAGGCAGAGCCTGAGCTCAGCGACGGGCAACGGTGAGAGTGGCAGCAGCTTTTCCCCGTATCCGGAGCCGACCGCCAAGGGGATGTCGCTCGCCAAGAATGGGACGTCGGCGCCGAGCATTGCGGCGAGCTCGAGCAAACGCGGCTCAGTAACTGGCCGAGGATTGAGCGCGTTCAGCGCGCGAAGCACAGCGCCAGCGTCGGCGCTGCCGCCACCGAGTCCGCCGCCGGCGGGAATGCGTTTATCGATCTCGATCGCGAAGCCCGAAGGCCAGCCCGATTCGGCATACGCGAGGGCCGCGCGATAGGCGAGATTGCGTTCGGCGGGGATCTGCTCGGTCCACGCGGCGCCGCGGCAATCGAGCGACCGGCCGCCCGATGTCGCGCGCACGACGACGTCGTCCGCCAAGTCGATGCGCGCGAAAAGCGTCTCGATCGCGTGATAGCCGGAACCATCTCGCGAGTGAACGCGCAACGCGAGGTTGATCTTCGCCTGCGCGGCGACCGTCGCGACTCCGCTCACGGTGCCTGCGCCGCGGCAGCGGATCGGTCTCGACCGGAGATCTCGCCGAAGCCGGCGCCCAGCCGCCAGAGGTAGTACAACCCGATGACGGTGATGGGGATGAAGGTGAAAATGTGGAACGCGACCGCCCACGTCACCGCGAGCGATTCGCTCACGCCGAAAACGGGCAACGCTTTCTTCGCCAGTCCCTCGAACACCCCCACGAAACCGGGTGAGCTCGGCGCCGCGACGCCGAGCGCGACGACGCCTTGAAGAAAGAGTGCCGCGCCATAGCCGGCGTGAATCCCGACGGCGACAAAGGCCATCCAGAATGCGCAGCCGTTGATCATCCACTGCACGATCGACCAACCGAGCACCGCAAAGAATCGGGTCGGGCTGCGAAGCGCGCCAAGCCCCATGGTGAAATCGACGAGCGCCTTGCGCAGACGCTCGCGAAGCGTCGGCGGAAGGGGCCGGGTCATCCACTCGACGAGTCGAACGATCGGTGCCGGGAAGAAGACGATCGCGAAAAGTCCGCCGAGCGCGGCGACGCAGAGCGATGCCCCAAAGATGATCCATCGCGACGCATCGCCCGTGAGCGCGCCCTTGGGGAAGCCCGGTGAGACGACTTCCGCGAGCAGCAGCAACAACACGGCGACGGCGTCGAAGACGCGGTCGACGACGATCGACGCGAAGATCGCCGAGAAGCCGATGCGATCGGTTTCGCGCGTGAGGGCGAACGCGCGCGCGAACTCACCTGGGCGCGCGGGCAACAGGTTCGTCGCCATCACGCCCACGGCGATGCTGCGCCAAAGCGGCGCCAGAGGGAGCCCCGGCGCAATCGGATCGAGAATGGTGCGCCATCGGAGCGCGCGGACGTAGAAGGGTATCGTCGCCAGCACCGCCGCAAACAGCAGCAGCGGAATGTTGGCGTTGGCAACCTGCCGCGCGACGTCGCGCACGTCGATGCCATGCAC
>JALZAE010000669.1 GCA_030948535.1 Gemmatimonadota bacterium
CTGGCCTCGGCGCTGCTTCCGCCGTTGGCGCTCGCGGCGCCGGCGCGGGCGCAGCGTGCAACGAGTGCGCGTGCGTGGCTGTCCTCGCTCGCGCTCCCCGCGACCTTGCGCGCGCCACTCGTGCGCGCGGCGGATGCGAGCGCGAGAGGCGCGCGCGACTCGGCCGATGCGATCCGCGCCCTCTCGGTGGCCGCGTCGGCGGCACTCGATGCGGCGAGCCGTCGCGAGCTCGATCGCCTGGCGGACGAGCTAGCGGCCAGCGCCCAGGACTGACGGATCGAGCGCGCGCGCGGCAGCGGACATGGTCGTCCGCTGGCGAACCGCGAGTCGCGCGCCGAGCGGCACGGTCAACGAACTTCGCTCATGAGTGCGAGCGCGTTATCCTCGCTGTCGCGCAGCTCGCACAGCCAGAGCTCGTGGTCGGGCATCTTGGCGATCATTGCCGGCTCCGCCTTGATGGTGGCCCCGCGGGCCTTGAGCGTTTCGGAGGCACTCCTGATGTCGTCGACCAGATAGTAGATGACCGAGGAGTGGAGCTCTCCGCCGGCCGATTCGGGCTCGCCGAGCAGCAGCCGCACATCGCCGCAGTCGAAGAAGGCCATCTTCGGCGGCGCCTTGAAGAGGAATTTCATGCCGAGGACGTCGCGGTAGAATGCCACGGCGCGATCCAGGTCGCGTACGGTGATGGCGATCTGGCCGATACGCCCGAGCGAGAGCTCGGTGTCTGATGCGTTGCTCCGGTCCGGCATCTGGTCACTCCCAGCGGAGGTGTCGATCGTGGCAACCACGCCGCGACTTGAATTAGTTAGTGTGACTAACTAATATGTTGGATGCCCATCAATCGCGCAAGGCCAGCCGACTCAGCCGTCATCGCCGACCGGTTGCACTCGGCCGCCATTCACCTGCTACGACGGCTGCGGCGCAGCGATTCCGTCGCCGGTCTGAGCGCGCCCCGCCTCTCGGCGCTTTCCGTCGTCGTCTTCGGCGGACCGCTCACGCTGGGCGAGCTTGCCGCCGCCGAGCAGGTGCGGCCGCCCACCATGACGCATCTGGTGCGGGCGCTCGAGCGCGAGAAGCTGGTGACGCGCGAGCCTGACGAGCACGACAAGCGCGTCGTACGCATTCGCGCCTCGGCGAAGGGGCGAACGCTTCTCGCGCGCGGCCGCGCCCGGCGCGTCGAAGAGCTCACCGACCGCGTTCGTACGCTGCCGCCCGCGGAGCGGGCGGTCCTCGAGCAGGCGGCGGCGATCATGGAGCGCATGTGGCCGCAGGCCGGGTAGCGCGGGGTGTGACGGCGACTTGCCGCGTCATCACGAGCCAGTCATCGTTCGCGTCATGACTGAATCGGACGAGCTCGCCACCGCGACGACACAGCGCTCACCGAACCGCATCTCGCGGGCGATCGAGCGCATCGATGCCATCACCGACGGTGCGCCGCCGACGGACACGGTCGGCACTGGATTCCCGAGTGTCGACAAGCTGCTCGGCGGCGGCGTGCGCCGCGGCGACCTGATCGTGCTCGGCGGCGATGTGGGATCAGGGAAGTCGGCGCTCGCGCTGGCGATCGCGTTGCGCGCGGCGCAGGCGGGCGAGCGCGTGCTCTTCTTTACGGGCGAGATGACGCCGGAGCGGGTGATCGAGCGCGCGCTGGCGATCGAAGGTCGCGCCCGCGTCGATGACCTGCGCTCCGGCGGCGTATCCGAGGAGACACGCGCCGCGCTCGGCGTCGCGGCGCTGCGCCTCCGTGACGCGATGCCGTCGATCGAGCGCATCGCGCCCGCCGGCATCGAGCCCCTCGCCGAAGCGGTACGCAACGCCGGCGACGCGGCGTTGGTCGTGATTGACTCGCTGCAAGCGATTCCGCTCGGCACCAGATCGCAGGCGGAAGAGCTCGCCCAGGCCGCGCGGATGCTGAAGGCCGCGGCCGTCGATGCCAACGTCGCCGTGATCGCGACCGCGCATCTGCCCGCGCATTCGCGCGACCGCCCCGACCCTCGCCCCGTGCTCGACGACTTCGGCGCGCTGGGCGCCGTGAAGCAGCACGCCGATGTCGTGCTCGCCATCTTTCGCGAGGAGATGTACGGCACCGACGGCGCGAATGAAGGCGCGACCGAGCTCGCTGTCCTCAAGAACCGCAACGGCACGACGAGCTACGTCGATTTGTACTTCTACAAACAGTGGATGCGATTTGAAGACATGATCGATCCGGACAAATGACACGGCGCGGCGCTCAGGCACGGCCGCGCCACATCTCCCGCCATGTCGTCCGTCGAGTCGCCAACAAAGTCGTCGAGCGAAAGAGCCGCGCGGCAAGGGCCAGAATGACCACGCCCGTCGCCGCGCTCACCGCCAGCGCGCCGGCGATCGTCCAGATCGGCACCGGCGCGAACGCCGAGCGGAGCAGCAGCAGCGACGGCGCGAGAATCGGTACCCAGGTGAGATGGACGACGGTCGGATCGTTCGGGTGTCCGGCGAGCGACAGCGTGATGATGAAGGGCGAGACGAGGAGCAGCGCGAAGAACTGCTGATAGAGATTCGCCTCGCGCTCGGCGCTGATGATGCTCGCCAACACGGTGTACAGACTGGCGTAGATCAGGTATCCGACCGCGTAGCAGGCGACGAAGACGACCGTGATCCGCACGCCCGCCGCCATCAGCACGCGCAACATCGAGGGCATTCCGAGAAACGCCGAGAGCGCCACCGCGGAGAGCAGCCAAACCATGAATTGCGTGACCGATACCGCGGCGTAGCCGACCATCTTTCCCGTCAGCAGCTCGATCGGGCGCACGCTCGAGAGGAGAATCTCGACCATGCGATTTCCCCGCTCCTCCATCACGCTGCGCAGCAGCGCCTGCGACTGCGTCGTGACGCCGAGGAAGAGGAAGATGATGAGCATCAGCGCGACGAGATATCCCTGCGCCTGCGCCCCTTCCGCGTCGGGCAGCCGCTGCATGCCGTTGCGGGCGGCGATCCAGCCTGGCACCAGGGTGAGCAGCACCATCATCGCCGGCACGAGCAGCGATACGACGAGAAACGACTTGTTCCCCACCGTCTCGCGCCACTCACGCCTGGCGATGGCGAACACCCGGCTTGATCTCATGTCTTATATTATCGTGGCGCAGCAACCATCATCGTCTCGCATCGGCACCGGTGCGCCGCGAACCATTGATTCGAGCGACGAGCTATGGCTGGCCACAGTAAATGGAAGCAGATCAAGCACTACAAGGCCGCCACCGACGCCAAGCGGGGCGCCCTGTTCACCAAGCTCATTCGCGAGATCACCGTCTCGGCGCGCTTCGGTGGAGGCGATCCCGGGGGGAATCCGCGCCTGCGCACCGCCATCGATGCGGCGAAGGCGGCATCGATGCCGAAGGAAAACATCGAGCGCGCCGTCAAGAAAGGAACGGGCGAGCTCGAGGGCGTCGACTATCAGGAGATCACCTACGAGGGCTACGGTCCCGGCGGCGTGGCATTCGTGATCTTCACCCTCACGGACAACCCGACGCGCACGGTCGCCGACATTCGCTTCAAGCTCTCGCGCGGCGGCGGCAACCTCGGCAGCACCAACTCCGTCGCCTGGATGTTCGAGCGCAAAGGACAGATTCTCGTCGACGCCGCATCGCACAAGGATGAAGACGCGATGATGGAGCTCGCGCTCGACGCCGGCGCCGAAGACTTCAAGCGCGATGGCGATTCGTATCTGATCACGACCGAGCCCCTCGCCTTCCACGCGGTGAAGAGCGCGCTCGAGGCCAAGGGCGTCGAACCGCAGGAATCGGAGATCGCGATGCTTCCCAAGACGACGGTGAAAGTCGAGGGGAAAACGGCCGAGCAAGTGCTCAAGCTGTTCGAGGAGCTCGACGAGCTCGACGACGTGCAGAAGGTCGCCGCGAACTTCGACATCGATCTCGAGGAGATGGCGAGCGCGTGAGCGCACCGTGATCGTGCTCGGGATCGACCCCGGCACCGCCGCCACCGGCTATGGCGTCGTGCGCGGCGAAGCGTTCGGTGCATTGCAGCTGGTCGAGTGCGGAGTGATTCGCACCCATTCGCGCGAGTCGCTCGCCAAACGGCTGCGCGAGATCTACGACGATGTGCGCGAGCTCATCGAGCGCCACTCGCCCGACGCTCTCTCCGTCGAAGACGTCTTCTTCTCCCGCAACGTCCGCACGACGGTCGTGCTCGGCCACGCGCGCGGCGTCGTACTGCTGGCGGGCGAGCAGGCGGGACTCGAGATCCACGAATATCCGCCGGCCGAGATCAAGAAGGCCGTAGTCGGCACGGGGGCGGCGACCAAGGAGCAGGTGCAGTTCATGGTCACCAAGCTCCTTCGACTCAAATCCGCGCCGGAGCCGAGCGATGCCGCCGATGGCGTCGCCGCCGCGCTCGCCCACATCATGAGTCCACGCCTCCCGCGTATCGACGCCGTCAGGCCATCAAGGAAACCATCGTGATCGCGTCGCTCAAGGGCACGCTCATCTCCAAGGATCTCGATCGCGTCGAGGTGATGACCGCCGGCGGCGTCGGCTACACACTCACCGTCGCGCTCGGCACCTACGAGACGCTGCCGAAAGTTGGCGATGAGGTCACGCTGCACACGCATCTCGTCGTGCGCGACGATGCATGGCTCCTCTTTGGATTCGCGACGACGTACGAGAAGCGCGTCTTCGAGCGCGTGCTCTCGGCGCAGGGGATCGGGCCGGCGCTGGCGATCGGCATGCTGTCCGCGCTGTCCGCCGATCGCCTCGTGCGGGCGATTCGTGAGAAGGACATCCCAACGCTTCAGGGGGTGCCACGCGTAGGTCGCAAGAAAGCTGAGCGGCTGATTCTCGATCTCGCCGACAAGCTGGACGATGTACAGGGCGAGACCGCGGCGCGCGTCGCGCGTCCGGAGGGCGCCAGCGCGGACGACGCCATCCGCGCGCTCGTCTCGCTCGGCTACACTATGGCGGATGCGGAGAGAGCCGTGCGCAAAGCACTCGACGAGGGCCCGCGCGGGATGACGGCACCAGAGTTGATTCGCTCGTCGCTGGCGAAGGTGGGCGAGCGATGAGACGCCTATGCGCCGCGATCGCCGTCGCGCTCTCGTTCTGCATTACCGCCGCTGCCGCCGCGCAGGACACCTTCGAGATTCAGGTCTACGAATGGGAGACCGTGCCGCGCGGCCTGTGGAATTTGGAGACGCACTACAACTTTACCGCGCGCGGCAGCCGGCTGTTCGAGGGCACCGTCGCGCCGACGCGTCATCAGTCGCATCTGACCTTCGAGCTCACGCGCGGCATCACCGATGATTTCGAGATGGCGGCGTATCTCGTCACCGCCTATCGGCCTGGCGACGGCGGCGGCGCCGCCTTCGCGGGATGGCGGCTGCGGCCACGCGTGAAGGTTCCGAAGTCGTGGAATTGGCCCATCGACTTCAGCTTCAGCGCCGAAGTCGGTTTTCCCCAAGCGGCGTACGAGGACAACGTGGTCACGCTCGAGCTCCGGCCCATTCTCGAGAAGAAATTCGGCCGCTGGCAGTTCGACGTGAATCCGGTATTCGCCCACGCGCTTCGCGGCGCCGGCGGCCGCGAGGGCTTCGAGGCCGAGCCGAGCGCGCGCGTCGCGTTCGAGTACTCGAAGCCGGTCACCTTTAGCGTCGAGTACTACGGTGCATCCGGTCCGCTGAAGCATCTGCCGCCGGTGAACGAGCAGGTGCACCAGATCTATCCGAACGTCGACTTCAACATCAATGAAGACGTCGTCTGGAATCTGGGCGTGGGTTGGGCGCTCACGCCTGCCGGCGCGCAGCTCGTCTACAAAACGCGATTCGGGGTGCTCTTCGGCCGCTGAGCGGGCCGGATCAGCGAGTGTTGTCGCCCGGAGTCGCGGATGGCGCCGGCAAGGGAAGAGAGCGATGCGAGCCCTCTTGCGCGTCCAATGTGCCTTGCGACGACTCAGCCAGCGCGCTCCGTTCCTCTTCGGATCGCTGCAGCGCGCGACGGCGTAATACGGCGCCAGTGATCATCAATCCTCCCGCAGCGGCGAAGGCCGCCTTGGCGAGGAGCAATGACACCAGTGCCGGCGAGAGATGCACTGGAATTCCCGCAAAATAGACGACCACACCGAGCACCCCGACGGCGGCTCCGGCGTTAATGAACATTGTCCCGAGTGATGGTCGCATGTGAGCTCCTCGTGAATCGTCCGGGACGCAATCGCCGCCCGCCATTCCCCTACGGCTCGCCCGCTCGCAGGTGTCGCTTGCTCTCGGGCAAGGCGCTGAGATGCCGATTCGCGCGCAGCGATCCGCTTTTTGTCCGACCGACGGTCTTACTTGTGACCTCGGCGACGGCACGCGAATCGTCGGCCGCACCTTCAGGTGCGACGCCGGCCATTCGACGCGTGACCATCGTGATCACGCTCCCCTGCAGGAGGATCGACAGGATCACGATGCCGAACGTGGTGGTCACGATGCGATCGCGGTTGGGAAACGACGGTGGCAGGCTCAGCGCGAGCACCATCGATAGAGCGCCACGAAGCCCACCGAGCACGAGCAGCGATGGCCATCCCGCATCCAGGCGTTCGCGCGTCGGCTTCAGTAGCGCGCTCACGCCGAAGATCATCACGGCGCGGCCGACGCTGACGGCGATGTAGGACAAGAGCACCGCAAGCCAAGCGTTCGCGAGTGTCCGCACGTGCACCTGGAGACCGAGCAGGAGAAAGACGATGGAGTTGAGCATGAACGACAGATAAGACCAGAACCCCACGATTGCGTCGCGCCTCGCGGGCGGCATTCCCATGCGTTCGGCCTAGCTCCCCACCATCCGGAGGAAGTCGGCCATCAGTCGAAGCGGCGAAGGGATCTGCCCTATTAAACGGTGGCGACCGCGAGCGCGAGCGTGAAGAGGACGGCGGCGGTGCCATCGTTCAGCAAGCTCTCCCCTTCCACGAGTACCCGCAGGCGCCGTGCGACGTGAAACTCCCGAAAGAGCGCGACAACCGCCACCGGATCCGTGGCGGCGATCAACGCGGCAAACACCAACGCTTCACGCCACGTAACCGCCGGAAGCCACGCGGACGACGCAGCGCCCAGCACGAGCGCGGCCGTGAGTGCGATCGCGACGACGACGCCTGGTATCGCCAGCCTCGTGATCGCCAGCTTGTTGTGCCAGAACTCGTCGGCCTTGAGATGACATGAGGCCTCGAATAGCAGTCCGGGCAGGAATACCGCGAAGAGCAGCTCTTTGCTGAGCGCTGGAGTCTGTACGGCGTCAAATACGCCGAGCGGCAAGCCGACCGCGACCAGCGCGACCGTGTATGGGACGCGCAGGCGACGCGTGACTGCCGCGACCAATGTTGCGACCAGCAGTAGGATGATGAAGGCGTTGGCCGTGTGCGCGCGAGCGAATCTACCGCGCTGGGCACAGCGGATCACCGTTGACAACCGCCGCACAAGAAGGCATCCTACTAGTAGTATAGTAGGAACGCTTTCCGTCCGGCGATCCCATCAGACGTCGCAAAACTCGATGGAAACCGTTTCGTCTTCCAAAGGGTCCAATCTCACGACCCGCTCACCGCTCATCTGATCCAAGCGCCCGGTGATGGTCCCGCACGTCATCACCCCTTCCCCAATCCTCTCGTGACCATGCGTCGTCTGCTGCGCCCGCTCGCCGCGCTCGTCGTCGCGCTCGCGACGGCGGCCATTGCTCGTCCAGTCGTTGCCCAACAGGTCGACGTCATTCGCGGACGCGTCGTCGGCCCGGACAGTCTGCCGCTCGAGAGTGTGGCGGTCACCGCCACGTCGATCTCCGGCAACGTCAATCGCACGGCGCACACCGACAAAAACGGACGCTACACGATCACTTTCCCTGGCGGCGAAGGCGACTATCTCGTTGGCTTCGCCATCATCGGCTACGCGCCCAAGCGTTTCGAGGTCAAGCGCACGGCCGACCAGGAGATTCTCGTCGCCGACGCGACGATGCTGCGCACCGGCACGCGCCTCGATGCGGTCACCGTTATTGCGGCGCGAGAGAAACCCAAGCGCAACGATGCGAATCCGGACATCAGCGGCACCGAGCGCACCGCCAACCCGGCAGCGCTGCCGCCGGACGACATGGGAAATCTGGCGGCGATGGCGGCGTCGATTCCCGGCGTGACACTCGTGCCCGGCGCCGAGGGCGATCCCTCGGGCTTTTCGGTCCTCGGCCTCACGCCCGATCAGAACGCAACGACCCTCAACGGGATGAACTTCGGCCAGTCGAACATTCCGCGCGACGCCGGCGTGTCGACATCGCTGGTCACGAACCCGTACGACGTCTCGCGCGGCGGATTCAGCGGAGCGCAGTTCAACATCCGCACGCAGCCCGGCTCGAACTTCATCAGCCGATGGATGAGCTTGAACGTCGACGCGCCGCAAATGCAATGGACCGACGCCGCCGCGCGCGCGCTCGGCCAGCAGTACAGAAATCTTTCGCTCGGCGGCCGCGTCTCGGGGCCGATCAGCTACGACAAGGCGTTCTACAACTTTTCGTATCAGCTCGGCCAACGCTCCAACGATTTGCGGACGCTGCTCAACACGGATCCGCTCGGCTTGCGGACCTCGGGCATCGCGTCGGATTCGGTGAGCCACCTGCTCGGCATTCTCCACGCGCAATCGGTGCCGTCGACCATCGGGCCGCTGCCGTCGCAGCGCATCGCGAACTCGGGCCAACTCTTCGGCACGATCGACGTCGCGCCGCCCTCGTCGACGACGGGGCAGACGTTCAACCTCACGATGAGCGGCAACTGGGGAAAGCAGACGCCGGCGTCGGCACTCACGACCGAGCTTCCGGCGCACAGCGGCGATCGCGTGAACTGGCAGGGCTTCTTGCAGGGACGCCACAGCAGCTACTTCGGATTTGGCGTGCTGAGCGAGACGCAAGCCGGCTACGCCGCATCGCGAAACTACGGCCTCCCGTATCTCTCGCTGCCGAGTGGCAGCGTGCGCGTGAACTCGACTTTCGATGACGGCACCGACGGCGTGAAGACCGTCGCCTTCGGCGGCAGCGCATCGCTCGGCACGAGCCAGACGAGCCAGTCGGTCGACGCGGCGAACCAGCTCTCCTGGTTCAGCGCGAACAACAAGCACAAGGTGAAGTTCACCACCGAGATTCGCCGCGACGCGTACTCGCAGGATCAGACGACGAACCGCCTCGGCTCCTTCTCCTACAACTCGCTGCAGGCGCTGCAGGACAACACGCCGGCGAGCTTCGTGCGCCAGCTGCAGCCGCGCACGCGGAGCGGCAGCGAGCTGATCGGCGGCGCATCGCTCGGCGACAGCTGGCGCTTCAGCGACGCGCTGCAGTTCCAGTACGGCGTGCGCGTCGACGGCAGCCGATTCTCCACGACGCCGACGCAAAACCCCGACGTGCAGACGGTGTTCGGCGTGAACAACAACTACGTGCCGAACAACGCGTACTTCAGCCCGCGGCTTGGATTCTCGTGGGGCTACGGCACGGCGGCGCAGGTCGCCGGCTTCGAGGGCGCGGTGCGCGGACCGCGCGCCGTCGTGCGCGGCGGCGCCGGCATCTTTCAGAACGTGCCGGGCGCGACGCTGATCGGTGCGGCGATCGACAACACCGGATTGCCCGGCTCGCTCCAGCAGCTGTTCTGCGTGGGGCCGGCGACGCCGACGCCGAACTGGGCTGGCTACGCCACCGACCCTTCGCTCATCCCCACCACCTGCGCCGATGGCAGCACCGGCACCGTGTTCGCCAACAGCGCTCCGAACGTCTCGCTCTTCTCGAGAGGTTTTGCGTCGCCGAGGAGCCTACGCTCAAACCTGCAGTGGAGCGGCGCGGTGCTCAACAATTTGTTAAACGCCACCTTCGAAGGCATTTACTCGCTGAACGAGCATCAGCCGAGCTCGGTCGATCTCAACTTCAATCCCGTGACGCGCTTCTCGCTGGCGGACGAGGGGAATCGCCCCGTGTTCGTGCAGCCGACGAGCATCGTGCCGACGACCGGCTCCATCGGCAGCGGCGACGCGCGCGTGACGCCGCTCTTCTCGCACGTCAACGAGCTGCGCTCGGACATGCGCTCTGAAAGCCGGCAGCTGAGCGCGCGCATCTCGCCGCTCAGCTTCAACACGAAGTACAGCTGGTCGCTCGCCTACGTGTACTCGAATTTCCGCGAGCGCACGCGCGGCTTCAACAGCACGGTCGGCAATCCGCTCGACGTCGAGTGGGCGCGGTCGCCGTTCGATTCGCGCCACCAGATCACCTACAACCTCGCGTACAACTTTTTCGATTGGGTGCGGGTGAGCTGGTTCGGCAGCTTCCGCTCCGGCACGCCGTTCACCCCATTGATCGCCGGCGATGTCAACGGCGACGGATTCTCGAACGACCGCGCTTTCATCTTCAATCCGTCGACGACGACCGACGCGGCGCTGGCGACATCGATGCAGTCGCTGCTCGACAAGAGCTCGAGCGAAGTGCGCAGTTGCTTGTCGAAGCAGCTCGGCACGCTCGCCGGCCGCAACAGCTGCGAAGGACCGTGGACGTCGACCGCGTCACTGAGCTTCTCCTTCAATCCGCTCAAGGTGCGGATGCCGCAGCGCGCCACGCTCTCTTTCGCGGTCTCGAATCCGCTCGGCGCGGCCGACCTGCTCGTGCACGGCGAGAATCATCTGCGCGGATGGGGCCAGACGGCGTTCCCGGATCAGTCGCTGCTCTTCGTGCGCGGATTCGATCCGTCGACGAACCGCTACAAGTACGAAGTCAATCAGCGCTTCGGTTCGACGCTGCCGGCGTTCTCGGCGATTCGCGCGCCCGTCACGCTGACGGCGATGATGCGCATCGACATCGGACCCTCACGCGAGCGCCAGCTGCTCACCCAGCAGCTCGATCGCGGACGGAAGACCGAGGGACAAAAGACCGGCGAGCAGATTCTCAAGCTCATCTACGGCAGCGGCTCGCTCCCCAACGCGATGGCCGGGATCCTTCGGCAGAGCGATAGTCTGAAGTTGACCGGCAAGCAGGCCGACAGCCTCGCGACAATGAACCGCTGGTATCTCATTCGCCTCGACTCGATCTGGACGCCGGTCGCCAAGCATCTCGCTGCGCTGCCCGACCACTACGATCAGTCGGAGGCGTACAATCTCTACAAACACGCGCGTGAGGGATCGGTCGATCTGCTGATCAAGCTCGCGCCGAGCGTGCGCGATTTGCTCTCCGCGGAGCAGCGGCGGAAGCTGCCCGATTTCCTGCTCGGATATTTGGACGTGCGCTACCTGGCGAGCATCCGCTCGGGCACGTCGGGCAATCAGGGGATGTTCCCCGGCGCCGGTCCGGGTGCGCCCGGCGCCGGCGGCGGCGCGAGCGTATCCATCATTCGCTAGTCGTTCAGCCACAACCCACCACTCGGCCCACTCACCATGATGACGATTCGATGTACAACGTTCGCGGCGCTCTTTGGTTTTGCGGCGATCACCGCGGGGGGATCGGCCTCCGCGCAATCTTCGCTTCCACCCGCGCGGCCGCTCGGCCAGATCGTGCGCGCGTCGACGCCGCAGCTCGGCAGCGTCTCGACCGTACGCGCGCTCGCCAACGGCAACATCGTCGTGAACGACATCGCCGGCCGCCGGGTCGTGATGTTCGACTCGACGCTCGCCACCATGACGACGATCGCCGACTCAACCAGCGCGACGGCGACGGCGTACAGCTCGCGCGTGGGTGGACTCATGGCGTACCACGGGGACTCCACGCTCTTCGTCGACCCGACGTCGATGTCCATGATGGTCATCGATGCCAAGGGCGCGATGGGACGCGTGATGTCCGTACCGCGACCGCAAGACGCGACGTTTCTGATCGGAGGTCCCTTCGGATATCCGGGCTTCGACGCGCAGGGGAGGCTCGTCTACCGAACCATCATTCGGCCGCTCCGCCTGCCTCCGGGACCGGACGGCAAGATGGTCATGCCCGAGCCGGTCGATTCCGCGCCGATCATTCGCTTCGACCTCGAAGTGCGAAAGAGCGATACCGCCGCGTACATCAAGGTCGCCGCGCCAAGGATGAACGTGACGCAAGACGGCCCGCGCATCATGATGACGACGACGGTGAACCCGCTTCCCCTGACGGATGACTGGGCCATCCTGTCCGACGGCTCGATCGCGCTCGTGCGCGGCAAGGACTATCGCGTCGACTGGCTGAACGCCGACGGCACGATCACGAAGGGTCCGAAGATTCCCTTCGAGTGGCAGCGCCTCACCGACGCGGACAAAGATGCGGTGATCGACTCGACGAGAAAGGCGATCGAAGCACAGCGCGCCAGGCTGCAGCAGTCGCTCTCCGGGACGGCACCTGTCGCCGGGGGCGGCAGCAAGACGGCCACTGGCGGAGAAGACCGTGCGGTGACGATGACCTTCAGCACCCGCGATGGTGGTGGCGGGAATGGTCCTCCGCCGTCGGGCTCGGGACCGAACACCGCCATGAACATGCAGGTGCCGCCACTGCAGCTCGTTCCGGCAAGCGAGCTCCCCGACTATCGTCCCGCCTTTTCAACCGGAGCAGCCCGCGGCGACGCGGATGGCAATCTGTGGATACGCACATCGCGCTTCGTGAACGGCGGCCAGGTCTACGA
>JALZAE010000679.1 GCA_030948535.1 Gemmatimonadota bacterium
CGAGCCCCTCGAGGTGGCCGATAATGAGAAAGACTTCGCGCCCGTCGCCCTGGGTGAGTGGTGTGACGATCAGGCGCTGATCGCCCGCCCGCCCGACCGACGCGACGAATCCTTCCTGCTGGAGACGATGGAGCGCGCTGCGGACGGGGGTGCGGCTGAGGCCCATGCGGTCGACGACGGCGCGCTCGGCGACCCGTGCGCCGGGTGGCAGCTGCCCGGTGACGATCAGCTCCCGCAATTCCTCGTAGACGCGCGAGACATGGTCCACCGGCCCGGCGGCGGCCGGTGCCGCTTTGTGAGCCGAGGTTCGCTGGCTGGACCGCGTGCGAGGGTGCTTCGATTTTGGCAGGGTCACGGGCGGCAAAGTTAGGCGCCCCGTGAAGGACCCGCAAGCGCGCGGTGACCGCTACCGGGCGCCGAAAAACTCTGACGGGCGGTCAACGGTTTGGTATACCGAACTGGTCTATCGCAGCAAACTATTGCATATTACTTTCGAAAGCCTTCCCGCTGGGCCGCCGCCTCCGCGGCGCGCTTGGCCCCACGCGACTCTCCGACCACCGACCATGTTCTGCATCGATCGGCTCACGCTTCGCGAAATCCGTTTGGCGCTCAAGGAGCCGTTCCGCATCTCGTCCGGCATCGAGCACGAGCGCCGCATCCTGCTCCTCGAGATCGCCGATCGCGACGGTGCCACCGTGTGGTCCGAGTGCGTCGCCGGATCACAGCCGAACTACACGCCCGAGACCATCGACACGGCCTGGCTCGCAATCCGCGAGTGGCTCGCGCCGCGACTCCTGGGCAAATCGATCGCCGGACCGGAAGCCGTGCACGACCTGCTCGCGCAGAACATTCGCGGGCACAACATGGCCAAGGCCGCGCTGGAGATGGGATGCTGGGGACTCGCGTCGGTCATCAACGAGACGCCGCTTTCGCTGCTGCTCGGCGGAACGCGCGATCGCGTGCCGACGGGCATCTCGCTCGGCATTCAGCCGAAGCCGGAGTTGCTGGTCGAGCGCGCCCGCGCGGCGCTGGCCGCCGGCTACCGCAAGATCAAGCTCAAGATCCAGCCCGGACAGGACGTCGCCTTCGTCCGCGCGGTGCGCGAGGCGCTCGGCCCACACGTCGAGATCATGTGCGACGCGAACGCCGCGTACACCTTTGCCGACGCCGAGCATCTGGCCGAGCTCGACCAGTTCCATCTGATCATGCTCGAGCAGCCGCTCGGCGCCGATGATTTGATCAAGCTGGCCACGCTGCAGGCGCGCATCACCACGCCCCTCTGCCTCGACGAGTCGATCACCGATCTCGGACGGGCGCGCGACATGATCGAGCTCAAGAGCGGCCGCATCATCAACATCAAGCCGGGCCGCGTCGGCGGCTTCTCGGCGTCGAAGGCGATTCACGATCTGTGTCAGGGCGCGGGGATCCCGGTGTGGTGCGGCGGCATGCTCGAGAGCGGCATCGGCCGCGCGTACAATGTCGCGCTGGCGTCGCTGCCCAATTTTTCCTTGCCCGGCGATCTCAGCCCGAGCGCCAGATATTGGGCCCGCGACATCGTCTCGCCCGAATGGACGATGGATGGTGAGGGGATGGTGCACGTGCCGCGCACGAAGCCGGGACTCGGCGTCACCGTCGATGCGGAGCTGATCGAGTCGTTGACCAAGCGACATGAAGTGTTGAGCGGCACGAGCCCGATGGTGGCGGTGCAGTGATCGCTTCCGCGACGACAGCGGCGCCGAAGGCTCAGGCGCGCATCGGCGCGACAGTGCCGGCTGATCTGCAGCAGCGGCTGATCGCGCTTCGCCGCGACCTGCATCAGCATCCGGAGTTGTCGTTCAAGGAGGAGCGCACCGCGTCGGTGCTCACCGCGGCGCTCGTCGCGCTCGACATCGGCGGCGTCGAGCGAGTGGCGGGCACCGGCGTCGTCGCGCGGATCGCCGGCCGCAATCGCCACGCGCCTCTCGTCGCCATTCGCGGCGACATCGACGCGCTGCCGATCCAGGAGGCGACCGGGTTGCCCTTCGCGTCCGCGAACGCCGGTGTCATGCACGCCTGCGGGCACGACGTGCACGCGACGTGGGCCGTCGGCGCCGCCGCGCTGCTCCGCGCCGATCCGGCCGAAGGTGACGTGCTGCTCGTGTTGCAGCCGGCGGAGGAAGTAGGGAAGGGAGCGCGCGCGATGTTGGAGTCCGGCGCGCTCGACGATGTGCAGGCCATCTTCGGCGCGCACGTCGATCGCCGATTTGTAATCGGCCAGGTGGTCGCGCAGGCGGGTCCGCTGGCCGCGTCGGCGGACACGTTCGAGATCGTGCTCGTCGGGCGCGGCGCGCACGCGGCGCGCCCGCACGAATCGGCGGATCCCATCGTTGGCGCGGCCGCGCTGGTTGGCGCGCTGCAGACGGTCGTGTCGAGACGCGTAAATCCGGCGTCGCCGGCGGTGCTCACGATCGGCGTGCTGTCGGCGGGCACGGCGTCGAACGTCATCCCCGATCGCGCGGTGCTGCAGGGCACGCTCCGCGCGACCGACGTCGCGACTCGCGCGCTGCTGCACGCAGAGGTGCGCAAGATCGCCGAGGGGATCGCGGCGGCGCACGGACTCGAAGCACGCGTGGACATCGACGAGGGCGTGCCACCGGTAGTGAACAGCGCGGACGCGGCGGCGTGGGCCGCCGATGCGGTCACCGCCCTCTACGGTTCGGACGCGGTCGTGCCCCTCGGCATCACGAACATGGCCGGCGAAGATTTCGCCTGGTACCTCGAGCGCACCCGCGGATGCTTTCTGCGCGTTGGCGCGCGGCGCGAAGGCGAGCCGGTGATCGCGGCCCATTCGCCCACGTTCGACGTCGCGGAAGAAGCCATCGGTGTCGGCGCGGCGGTGCTCGCGGAGAGTGCACGCCGCGCATCGGCCGCTCTGGCCGGGAGCACCACATGACCGACAAGTCCCTTCGCTTTGCCCGAGGTCTTGAGATGGGATGTCGGTTGCTGTGGTGTGCGGGCGCCGGGATGGTCGCCTGTACCGCGACCGCGCGATCGAGCGCCGCGCAGATTCCGCCCTCGATCGAGTTTCGCGTACCGAAGGCGCCTACCGTCGCGGTGGGTGACTCCGGTGCGTTCCTCTCGTACGAGCTGCACGTCACGAATCTCAGCCCGGACTCGCTCGTGCTTCGCCGGGTCGAGATTCTCGACGGCACGAGCGGGAAGACTCTTCAGAGCGTGCAGGACAGCGTACTCACTCGCAACATCGCGCGGCCGGGACCACGAGTAGCTCCCGCATCGTTCGCGCAGATCAATGGCGGATTGCGCGCGGTCGTCTATCTGTGGCTTCCCATCGACGGGAAAAAGCCGCCGGCGACGCTGCGGCATCGGATCGTGGTGCAGCGAGTGGGCGGTGATTCCGCGGTGAGCACGATCGAGGGCGCGCAGATTTCTGTCGCGCCAAGAGCGATCGTCATCGGCCCGCCGCTCCACGGCGAATGGCTCGCGGGGAATGGTCCCTCCAACGCGTCGGGCCACAGACGAACCGCGCTCGGTCTCAACGGAACGGTCGCGATCGGACAACGGTTCGCGATCGACTTTCTCCAAGTGGACTCGAGCAGCAACTCGCACAGGCGCGATCGATCGAAGAACGAGAACTTCTATGCGGAAGGGAACGATGTGCTGGCGGTCGCCGACGGCATCGTCGTGGAAACGAAGGACAGCATTCCGGAGAACGACCCAAGCAGCTCGACGAATCGCGCGGTGCCGATCACCCTGGTGACCGTTGGCGGAAACCACATCGTCATCGACATCGGCGGTGGGCACTTCGCGTTCTACGCGCACGTCAAGCCGGGCTCGCAGCGCGTGAAGCTCGGCGATCACGTCAAGCGCGGCCAGGTGATCGCGCTCGTCGGCAATTCGGGCAACTCCACCGAGCCGCACCTTCACTTTCACATCTCGGACTCCGTCGCGTCGGGCACATCGACGCTCGGCTCCGAGGGACTCCCGTACGCGCTGTCGTCGTTGGAGATCGTGGGCCGGTGCACGCTCACGACATCGATCGCCTGCACGCGTTTCGCACCGGTCACCGTGCGCAACGCGATGCCGATGCAGAACGAGCTCGTTCGCTTTCCGAAGTAGCAGCAGTCGCTATGAACACCAGGCCTGATGGAGGATGCAATGCTCCGTGATCTCGCTCGCGTCGCGCTCGTCGCGACGATCGCACTCGCGTCGGCACCGGTCGCCGAAGCGCAGTCCCGAGCCTCAGTCGATCAATTCATCGCGCCTGGTTTTCCCCAGGACCTCGTGTCGGCGAAGAAGGCCGACCGCATCGCCTGGCTGGTGTACGAGCGCGGCATGCGCAACGTCTACACGGCGACCGGTCCCGATTTTCGTCCCGTGCGCCTGACGAAATTCCTCGACGACAACGGCATCGTCCTCACCGATCTCTCCATCTCGGATGACGGCGCGCTCGTCGCCTTCGTCCGCGGCAGCGAGCCGAATCGCGAGGGGTGGATCGCCAATCCGAGCAGCGACGCGCGAGGCCCCGACCGCGGCATCTGGGCAGCCCGCACCGACGGCGGTGGGGCCTGGCGTCTGGCCGAGGGCGGATCGCCCTCGCTCTCGCCCGACGGTCACACCGTCGTGTTCTCGCGCGACGGCCAGCTCTATCGCGCGCAGACGGCGCAGAGCGCGCGTGTGCCCGTGGGCAAGCCGGGTGGCGAGCTGATCGTGAGAGCGTGGGGCAAGAACGACAACGCCGTCTGGTCCCCCGACGGCGCGAAGGTCGCCTTCGTCAGCGCGCGCGACAATCACTCACTCGCCGCCGTCTACGATCTGAAGTCGCGAGCGATCACGTATCTCGCGCCGAGCATCGACTTCGATCTCAGCCCGACCTGGTCCCCGGACAGCAAGCGCATCGCGTTCATTCGCCGGCCCGGCACCCCCTTCGGC
>JALZAE010000688.1 GCA_030948535.1 Gemmatimonadota bacterium
GCCCGCTTGGCCAGCGCGAAGCCGGCGCGGTCGAGCATGCGCGCCCAAGAGGCATCGCGCTGCGTCCACGACGTATAGACCGGGGGCACACCCGGCTCCCAGTTCACCGCGAGCGAGCCGCACAGCGTCACGAAGGGGACGCCGAGCGCGTCGGCGACGCTGCTGCCCGCGGGATCCATCTGGTCGACGATCAGACCATCGACCGCCGCGGCTCCAATGGTGGCGATGCCATCGCGGCACATCACCTCCGCCATCCGCCGATCGTTCTGGTGCCATCGGATATTCGCGCGCGTGCCCGACAGCTTACCGAGCTCGCCCGTGAAGATGGCCAGCGCGCCGGTCGGAAATTCACCTCGCCCGAATTCCTTGTATTCGACTCCGGCATCGCGCGCGTGCTGGGCAACATCGGGGATGCCGAACATCGTGACGCGATGCGACCGGCGGCACAGCTCGCGGCCGAGCGCGAGCATCGGATTGAGATGGCCCGGGACGGGCGGGCAGACGAGTCCGATGTGGCTCACTCGCTCTCCGCTACCTGCCGCAGCCCGACGCCAGCGGCGCCGCGCTACCCCGCCCGACCGCGCGCGCCAGACGCGCTTCGGCGATGCGAACGTCCGCCCAAGCCGTCTGCAGCTCGACGACCGACCGCGCTGCCTCGACTTCGGTGTCGGCGAGCTGCGCGGGCGTGACATCTCCGCGGCGCGACTGTGCGGCGCGCACGTACAGCGCTTCGGCGCTGGCATCCTTCGCGGCGCGGAGCGCGCCGACCACCGCGCGCGTCTGCTTGAGCTGCGAGTACGCACGCACGACTTCGGCGCGCAGGCTGTCGCGCATCACGGCCGCCTCTTCCTTCGCGCCGGCCGCGCGCGCGCCGTATGCACGCGCGGTCGCGCTGCCCGCGCGCAAGTTTGTCGTCGACCACACGGCGCGCAGGCCGAACTCCCAGGTGTTGTATCGATTGTTGGTGATCGACACGAGATCGGGATGCGGATTCGCGCTAACGATCTCGACGAAGCCCTCGAGCTGCGGATAGGTTCCGCCGCGCTCGGCCCGTGATTGCTTGGACAGCGCGGCGGCCGTCGCCTCGAGCTCGCGCGGTTCGGGGCGACGCCGCTGCGCCTCCGCCAACAACGCCGTGAGCGATTCGTCCGACGCGCCCGATTCTTCGGCGGGCGACGAGGGTTCGTAGATCGTGCCCGCGGGATCGTGGGTCAGCAGCTGCAGCGTCGCCGTGGCGATCTCGACATCGCCCACCGCGCGCGCGATCTCGGCGGCCGCCGCGGCGGAGTCGGCGCGCAATCGGAGAACATCGGCATCGAGCGTGGTGCCGGCGCGCCGGGCCGAGAGTGCGACGGCGAGATGCGCGCTCGCCCGATGCTGCAGCTGATCGGCGAAGCTCGAGCGAAGCGCGGCCTTGATCCATTCGTAGTACGCCGTGCGCGTCGCCGACTCGATCGCGAGTGCGGTGGTTTCTTCACTGCGACGGGCGGCGTCGACCGTGCACGCGCCCGCCGCTTGAAGCGGTCTGAGTCGAAGCGCGTAATCGGTCAGCGGCACGACGAGCGATGCGCGCGTATACAGACGGTTGATGATGTTGGTTGGAAAATTCGGCAGCGCGAGGAACTGCGGCACGTTGAGGCCGGCCGTGTCGAATACCTGCTGCCCCGCGCGCTGCGCGACGAGCATCAGGTGCGGGAGCATGTCGGCGCTCTCTGCCGACAGGCCGAAGCGCACGGCGTCGGTCTCGTCGCGTTTGGCGCGGAGCGCGTGACTCGTGGCGAGCGCGCGGTGCACCGCGTCGTCAGCAGAGAGACGCACAGGTCCGGCCTGCGCGTCGAGTCGCGCCGTCGCGAAAGCGAGCGCGAGCGTAAGCGCAGTCCAGGCGCGTCGCGTCATTGATCTCGCGCTCATGGCTGCTTGCTATTGCGCGAGTCTTGCTCCCGTTCGGACTGGCGCGGCGTGCCGATCTCGACGTCGACGCGCTGTCCGAGGAAGAACGGCACCGCTTCGCGCGGCGCGATCTTGACGAGCAGTACCTGGCCGTCGGCCGAATGCCCGGGATCCTGCGGCGTCAGTCGTCGCGCGACGAACACCATTGGCACTTCTTCGACGATACCATTCCAGCGCTGCCCGGCGTGCCCTTCCGCGCGAAGCGTCACCGGCGCGCCGACGTGGATGCGCGACGCGTCGAACTCGTCGACCTCGGCCTCGACGCGCAGCCGCGTTAGATCGGTGAGCCGCAACAGTCGCGCGCCAGGCGCCGCAATCTCGCCCGCGGACGCGTACGCCGCCGTCACCGTGCCGGCGAAGGGCGCGCGGATCTCGCTCTTGGCGATCGACAGCTCCAGGCGGTGCACCGTCGCGTCGAGCGCACCGCGCCTGGCCCGCGCGCCATCGAGCTCGCGCGTCGCCCGCTCGAGCGATTGCGCCGTCGCCGCGCGATCCTTCACCAATCCGCCGAGCCGCGTAACTTCGCTCTCGACCTGCGCGACAGCGGCATTCGCTTCGGCGATCTGGGCGCGCGTCTCGTCCAAACGCGCGCGGTCGTCGCTGGCATCCAGCTCCGCCAGCAGCGCGCCGCGCGCCACCGCGCTGCGCTCGGCGACGAGGAGTCGAAGGATTCGGCCGCCATGCTCGGTGCCGATCGTCACGTCGGCGCCGGCATAGGCGGCGACGAGTCCCTCGCTGCGTACCATCGCGCCCGTTGGCGCCGACGCCGCGAGTGGCGACGAATCGCGGGACGTGCGCGGAGCACCGGGCGCCGAGCTCGTGGTTCGGCGCGCGCGCGTCACCGCCGCGTATACGCCGCCTGCCGTGACCAGCGCGAGCAGCACGATGAG
>JALZAE010000020.1 GCA_030948535.1 Gemmatimonadota bacterium
GTCTTGAGCCAGGCGATCGCCGCGTCGCCGTCGCCCTTCTGCGCGCACGCGCGCGCGGCCGGTAGACCAAGATCGCGTGGGCCGAGCCCCTTTCCCTGATTGGAAACGCCGCGAAGACATTGCCGGAGCCCGCGTAGACGGCGATGGCATCGCGGTCGATGCCCAACTCGGCCCCGCGCTGTTGCAGCGGGGCAAGCAGCAGCTGAAAGTCGTGCGCTTCATTGTTGTCGCGCAGATCGGGTAGAATGGCGGCGACGCCGCGCGACGCCGCGGCGCGTGCCCAGGCATCATAGAAAGGCTAGCTACGATCTTTGCCGGTCGCGCGGTTGAAGAAGCTCATCGTTGGCCGTCGAGCCGGCGGCGCGCCTGCTGGGCGGTAGATGTCGAGCTCGAGCGGCGTGCCATCGGATGTCGCAATGTTGGCGAGCGGGCTCGAGCTCGCCATATCGCGCTAGCGCTCCGGCCGTTCGGGAAATGCAAGAAACACAGGCGGGTTCGGCTACGCTCTCGCCTTTCGCGGAACGTGCTCCGCCCACCACGCGATCGCCCGCTCTTGCGTCCAGGGCTCAGGGAACGCGATCTCCGACAGCCGCCGCCCCACCTCCGCCGCGTTCGCCGGCCGCTGCTCCGGCTTCTTCGCCAGACAGGTGAGAATGAGCGACTCGAGCTCGCTCGGCAGCACATAGCCCGCGGCCGCCGACGGCGACACCGGCAGCGCCTGAACGTGCTGCGCCATGATCAGCGCCGCGCTCGTCGCGCTGAACACGAAATGTCCAGTGAGCAGCCAGTACGCGAGACAGCCCAGCGCATACACGTCGGCGCGCGCATCGACCGGATCACCGGTGACCATCTCCGGCGCCATGAACGCGGGCGTCCCCGTCGTGATCTCCGGCATCGTCAGCATGCTCTGCTTCCCGCCGCCGACGAGCGCGCTGTGCCGGTCGCGCTTCACCAAACCAAAATCCAGCACTTTCACGAAGTCGACCTCGAGTCCCATGCGACAGGCGAAGATGTTCGACGGCTTCACGTCGCGATGGATGAGACCGGCCTCGTGCGCTTCGCCGAGTGATGCGCACGCTTGCTCGAGCAGATGGACGGCACGCTCGGGCGGCACGGGACCAAACCGCTCCACCAGCTGCTCCAGGTCGATGCCGTCGAGCAGCTCCATGACATAGTAGAAGGTGCCGTCGGAGGCGGAGCCGAAATCGTAGAGCGAGATGGTATGCGGCGAGCTCAGCGTCGCCGCCGCTTCGGCCTCCCGGCGAAAGCGCTCGATCGTCACGCGCGCCGACTCGGCGGACTCACCGTGCAGGGCCTCGGAATTGATCAGCTTCACCGCCGCCGGCCGCGCGAGCAGCCGATGGGTGGCGCGAAAGACCTCACCCATGCCGCCGCGCCCGAGCCGCTCGCCCAACCGATAGCTGCCGAGCTCGCGCGCCTTGCGCACCTGCCTGCCGAGTCCGCTGATCACCGTCGCTGGGACGATGGCGACGAAGGCGACGAGGAATGGTGGGAAGTAGAGCCACATCGCCTCGAAGGGCGTCAGCGACAGATGCTCGCCGCGCAGCAGCGCGAACGCGACGCCGAGCAGATTCATCGCCGCTGAAGCGAGTCCGGCGGCGAGCGTCTTACCGGGCGTCGTCGGCGCGATGGCGGGATAGGCGAGGATGACGACGCAGACCCACGAGATGCCGTTAAGATCGGTGCGCGGATGCCACTCTGTCACCAGCGCGACGAGCAGCGCGGTGGCGACTTGGTAGCCGAGTCCGAGATCGATCACCATCTCCGGCCGGTCGCGCAGCTTGCTCGCGACATACGCGACGCTGAGCGACAGGATCAGGCCGATGACCGACAGCACGCTCTGCGCCGATTCCCACGACCATGAGGTCGCGGCGCCTCGGCCATTGTTTCCGAAGAGCCGGCGCACGCCCTCGTTCATGAGCAGCACGAAGAACCAGGTGCCTGCGATGACGAGGCACGCGATGCGCACGCGCGCACTCGCGCGCTCGAGCAAATCGCGCGGCATCGAGCGCGCGCCCGACGTGACGGCGAAGGGTGATGGATCGGCCTCGGCCGACGTATGCGCGCGGGCGAGAAGCTTGTCGGTGCTCACCGCACCTAAACAACAACTTCGGACTGCTGCCCGGAAGAACTAAGAAAACAGCCGCCACCGATTCGGTGACGGCTGTTGGGCAAATCGTTAGTGCGGCAGCAGCCTGCCGTGCCGCCTGATGAGCGGCGGCGGAATGTTCCCCGCCAGCGGAATCGACTGGACGCTCGGCGACGCCGATCCGATGAAGGACGAATTGCCACCGTGGCTCGTCCACGACGGATCGATCAACGTCTGATACTGACCGCCTTCGGTCAACAGCGCGACCTTGCCGGTTCCGTCGTAGTTCGACAGCCAGAGATGACTACCGGCGGGCGCGAGAGCGCTCGGCGTCGCATCGGTGAACAAGATCTTCGACAGCAACGGTGAGAAGATCGGCTCGAGGCCGCTGCCGGCGAGCTGCTGGCCGCTGCCGTCGGCGTTCGCGACGACGATGATGCCGGCGTGTA
>JALZAE010000022.1 GCA_030948535.1 Gemmatimonadota bacterium
CACACGCCGCGAGCACCTCGTCCATTAACTCGTCCTCCGCGGCGAAGCTCACCGCGCCGGCATCCACCTTGGCGAAGTTGAGCACGCTATTGATCAGGGCCAAGAGGTGGCGCTGGCTGTGTTGAATTCGTTCCAGCGCCCCGCGCTGCTCCGTCGTGACGGGACCGTGCACACCCATCGCAATGAGCTCGGTGTAGCCACCGATGGCGTTGAGTGGCGTTCGCAGCTCGTGCGACATCACGGCGAGAAATTCGCCCTTGGCCCGGTTGGCGCTTTCCGCCCAATTCCGCGCCACCTCCGCCTCGTGCAATAGCTGCGCGCGTTCGCCGTTGATGCGCTCGAGCTCGCGGCGGGCGACGACGTGCTCGGTGACGTCGGAACCATGCGCAATCACCCCAACGCGCTCGCCGGCGGCATCAACGAGCGGGAGGTACGTGAGTGAAACCACGCGATCTTCAGGAATCGCGCCTGGCGTACGCTCGAGTCGTACTGGAATCTCGCGCGCGACAAATGGCTCGCCCGTCCGTAACACCGTGTCGAGCAGTACGTCGAAGCCCTGACCAGCGACCTCGGGCAGAGCCTCGAGTATCGGCTTGCCGAGAATGTCGCGGCCGTGGCCGATGAGCTGGTAGTACGCATCGTTCGCTAGCGCGTACACGTGGCGCGGTCCGTGGTACACCGCGAGGAATGTGGGGGCCTGGCGAAATACTTCCTCCAATAGTCGCGCGGGCGCGGCGTCGAGAGCGCTAGCCAAGCGCGCGCGCTCGGTCTCGAGCTGGCGTGTTTGAACTTCAGCGGTCCTGTCGAACAGCGTGACGAGCACCCCTGCGATTTCTCCGCTCTCGTCCGGCACCGGACTGTAGGACGACGTGATGAACAGGTCCTCCGATGGTCCACCCGGACCCTGTCGTCGCATGGGATAGCGAGCGCTCTCGCGCGCGACAGTTTCGCCGGCGCGGACACGCTCGTAGATGGGCGCATTGATGTCCCACGTTTCCGGCCAGCAATCCCGAGTCCGTTGGCCGAGGCCGCCGGGGTGCTTGGCCGCGAGGAAGGCGACGTAGCCATCGTTGTAAAGCTGAATGAGCTCCGGCCCCCAGAGTAGAACCATTGGGAATCCGGAGCCCAGCACCGTAGCGGCGATCGTGCGAAGGCTTTGCGGCCACTCCGTCGTCGCTCCGAGTGGCGTGGCGGACCAGTCGAAGGCACGACACCGCGCGCGCATTTCGCCAGGACCTTCGAACATGGCCCGCGTCGGCGTCCTTCCGGCTTCAGCCATCATCGCGCCCTCGGTCCTCCGTAACGTCTCGTATCAACTGTGAGGGCGCCGCCATCGGTGCGATGCGAGCTCGCGCATCCTACCGGCTCCCGCACGACATGAGATGCGCCCACTGAAGCGCAGTTATATCTCCCAGTTGCTCCACACCACGCCGCTCTTCGGCCGCTTCTCTTCGTACCCGGCGACCGCCATGCGCAGATCCGTCCAGCGCACGCGCGCGCCAAGCGTCACGAGCCTCTGATAGGCACCGACGTATTCGGTCTGCACGCGAAACGCCACGCGACGAGTGCCCGCGCGCCGCGCGTAATCCGCGAGCGTCCGCGACATCAGCGGTAGATCCTCGTCGCGCTCGAGCACCAGCTTGAGCACCCGCGTCTCTTCGCGCACGCGGCCTTCCACCAATGGCACGGTGTGACACAGCGCATAGCCCACGATTCGTTGCTCGCGCTCGAGCAACACGGTGTCGCCTAACGCGAGCTGCTCGGTAAGCGCGATCTCGCGCGTGAAGTCGTAGCCCGGGCTCATCGCGCCGACCACCGACTGACACTCCTCCATCACGCCCGCCTTCTCGCGCGGCGGCACCCGGCTGAGCAGCACAGGCGCTAGGTCGCTCTGCGCTGAATCGAGCGTGAGCGTGATGGTCAGCGGACCGGGCACAAACCCGAGGGAGGAATAGAATCCGATGTTGTCCATCGTCCGCGGCATCGTCTCGAGGCCGATCACCGCCGACCGTTTCGCCTTCAGCCACTCGACGCCGGAGCGCACGATCTCCTTGCCGAGTCCAAGACCCTGGCGATCGGGACGGACCGAGAGCGGCCCCATCCACCCCTCGACGCCCGAGCGATGCACGATGTTGAAAGCGATGATGTCGTC
>JALZAE010000087.1 GCA_030948535.1 Gemmatimonadota bacterium
TGGATGTGTATGCGGCGGAGCCTCTGCCCGCGGATCATCCTTTTCGCGCGCTGACCAATGTTGTGTTGACGCCGCATCTGGGGGCGTCGACGGCGGAGGCGCAGCACAATGTGTCGGTGGAGATTGCGCAGGCCGTTCGCGTCGCGTTGCTGGACGGGGATGTTAGTGGGGCGGTGAATGCACCGGCGTTGCGAGAATAGAGTGTCGGTTGGAGGATCGACGTGAGTCGCCGCTGCCGTATGGAGGTGTCAATCGAAGACAATCTCTTGGCGGGCCAGTCTGCGTTCACTGCGGCACTGCGTCACAAACCGAAGCAGTCGAAGAGCCGATCGAAATAATTCGCGCTCACTCGCCCTCATCTTGCTTGCTCGTAACGGATCGCTAGCGGTCAGATGGAAACTTGGACGCATTTGGCGAAACTGTGCCACCGAGGGCAACGCATGCGTAGTTATCCGACGTGAACTTTTTATTTTGGAATCTCAACCGAAGGCCGCTCAAAGACCAACTCGCTGCCGCAGTCGCGGAGCTCGCCGTCGACGTGCTAATTCTGGCCGAGAATCCCGTTCCTTCAGTGGAACTATTGACTCACCTCAATCGAAGCTTGCGCCCGAAATTCGCCTACCCTCGCATCCCCATAGATCGTCTTACCATACTCGCGCGTTTGCCTCGTCGGAGTCTGGTGCCGGTTCTAGATAGTCCCGGAATCGCAATTCGGCGTTTGAGGGCTCCCTTAGGACCAGAAATCCTCCTTGTCTCGGTGCACCTCGCCAGCAAGATGTATCACAGCGACGCCGACCAAGCCTTGTTCGCAACGCGACTGATGCTAATGGTTGAAGACGCGGAGACGCAGGTCGGTCACACCCGTACCGTGATTGTCGGAGACCTTAACATGAATCCATTCGAGAGCGGGGTGGTCGGTGCGGGTGGGTTTCACGCCGTCGGTAGTCGGAGCGTAGCAGCACGCGGTAGCCGAGTAGTGCAAGGCGAAGCACGGCAATTTTTCTACAATCCCATGTGGTCGCACTTTGGCGACCGGCCTCCAAGTCCCCCGGGCACGTATTACTACTCCCGAGCGACTCAGGTCAGCTACTTCTGGAACATGTTTGATCAAGTGCTGATTCGCCCCTCGCTACTTGATTACTTCGCTGACGAGGACCTCTCGATCGTCACTCACGTCGGAGGACTTTCTCTGCTGGACGGTCGTGGATTGCCAGACACCGAGATCGGCTCTGATCATCTGCCACTCTTCTTTCGCCTTCACACCGCCGAGGATCGTTTGTGACGAACAATTTGTGGGGCACACTCCCAGTTGACGCCGCGCCCACTCCTCCTGTGGCCATATTGCGCGAACAGGCTTCCATTCTTGGTGATATGACAGACAGAGTGCTCGAAGGCGAAGTAAAGACACGACGTGACGGCGACGAACTCACCCTCACGCTTGAAATTGTGGCTCCGGCCCTTGATGGCTATCGGTATACCGTGGTCACAGCGCAACACAGCGTCGAGATGTACCCCGCGCGTCTATTCTCCCAGGTTATCGGAACCTGGCAATCGTGTGAGAGTCCCGTGCAATTTGAGGCGAGACTTGGCAAGATCCTTTCCTCAGAGGCGATCAAAAAGATCATCGCGGCATTGCTAGCCCAGAGCAAGAGTGGCTGGTAATCCTTCTTTGTTTTGCCCTGTTGGTGGCTATCTGACCGCGATCATATGACACATACGGCCGACGAGTGGATCGACGCAATTCACCGCGAGTTCGCGCGCGAATCGGATCGCGCGGCAGGAATCGTCGTCGCCGCGATGCTCGACGAGGCTCTCAGATTACTTCTCGCCAAGCGTATCCTTCCCCCAGTGAAGAAGGAGAGGAACCTCCTCGACGGTCATCGGGCACCACTCGGCACATTTAGTGCGCGCATTGATGCCGCTCAGCAACTTGGATTGATATCGCGGTTTTTCGCGCGTGACCTTCATCTCGTGCGAGAGATTCGTAACGCGTATGCTCATCAAGTTGTTGAGTGCACGTTTGAGAGGCCCGATATTCGTGATCGAGTCGAGGCATTGGAACGAGCTTCAGACTACAATGCGAGGCGGCCAGATCTTCGCGATACGATGGGACCACCTGGCACACGCGGTGATTTCCTAGGAATAACCGCATGGATGCTCTACAGCCTTCATCGTGAAGTCGACACTATTGCGCCGTTGACGGAGCGTGGCCCCGAATTTGGCTATATTGACTGGGCATTGCTCCCACTGGAACTGCGGCGATTTCTGTCCGATGGAACAGAATCCTGACGAGAGGTTGCGATGACCACAGGACCACCGTTCTGCCTGACGGTCAGCTGGTCCGAATGCAGCTGTCTGTCAGAGTGACACCTGTTCGTTGGCCTACCCGCGCCGACGACATGCGACATCTTGCAGTGATCGGCGTGCCGCCCGATTGACCGCAATCGATGGCGACTTAGAAATGCTGGCAAGAATTCTCTCAAGAATCTACAGAGAGCGCGGCGCGTCCTGTTTTACCTGCACTCCCACCCGGGTTCTCCGCTGGTCGGGACGGCGCTGGTTGTACCGACTCTAGCAAGACCTGGAGACGAAGGAACGTCAGCACGCTCATCTCGATTCGCCCTAAAACTCTTGGTCGCATGCTAGAGGAGTCTTGTCCCGATCCGAAAAAAGCGGATGCCTGCAATCTTTCGCGGTCGTTGGACGCAATGCGTATTAGCCGGGACAAGGGCATCGCGCATAATGAGGCCATTGATCGCGAGGAGCTTCCGAAGGCGAAGTGGAGCGAACTCGAAAATCTTCTACATTATGCGCAGAGTGTCACCGCTGGATTGGTCATTGGCGTATTTTTCGTCCGTCTGGGCAGATGACAGTGGATATTTCGTGAAGAGCAATGACGCCCAGACCGCGGCGTCCCAGCTGCGACGGCTGCTGAAAGCCGGCAACGTTCCGCCTAAGCCGCTCTAAAGCGCCGAGCATTTGCTTCGGAGGCTCGCCGCCTTCCTTAATATCACCGTGTGCGTGAGACGCAGGCGCTGCACGAGGACTGGTAGATCGAGCCTGTGGATAACCTCCCGGAGCGCCTCATGAATGAAGTACCCTCCGCCCACTCGAGCCGGAATTACTTCGTGCGCCGCCGATTCATCGCCGGCATCGCCGTCGCCTTTCTGAGTCCTTCGTTCGCGCTTCCCCAGGCCCCCGCCTACGACGTCGTAATCCGCAACGGCCGAGTCATCGACCCCGAGTCCGGCCTCGACGCCATCCGCAATATCGCCATCCGCAACGGCAAAATCGCCGCGATCAGCACCGCGGCCCTACAAGGAAAACAGTTCATTGATGCCAAAGGCCTTGTAGTAGCCCCCGGCTTCATCGACCTCCACGTCCACGGCCAGAACGACGAGAACTATCGCATCTACGCCATGGATGGCGTCACCACCGCGCTCGAGCTCGAAGTCGGCGTCGGCGACGTCCCGTCGTTCTACGCCACCCGCGAAGGCAAGGCGCTGATCAACTACGGCGCCTCCGCCGGCCACATCAAAGCGCGCATGAACGTGATGCACGACGGCGGCATCGGGTTCGGCACGCTCCTCCCGCTCGATTCCGCCGGACACAACGTCGCCTCCGATGCGCAGATCGCCGAGATGCGAAAGCAGATCGAGAGCGGACTCGCGGCCGGCGCGCTCGGTGTCGGCATGGGGCTCGAGTACACGCCGGCCGCCACGAGATACGAAGTGCTCGAAGCGTTCCGCTCCGCCGCGAAGTATCGCGCGCCTGTATTCGTCCACACGCGGTCGACTGGCGTGGCGGAGCCGGGCAGCTCGATCGAGTCGTTCATGGAAGTCATCGGCGCCAGCGCGATCACCGGCGCGCCCGTGCACATCGTGCACGTGAACAGCATGAGTCTCACCTCCACGCCGCGCACGCTCGCGCTGATCAAGGAGGCGCGGGATCATGGGCTCGATGTCACGACCGAGGCCTATCCGTACGCCGCGGGGATGACGGAGCTCTCATCGCCGCTGCTCGACCGATACGCGAACGGACCCGACAGCATGTTCGCCAAGCTCATGCTGGTGAGCACAGGCGAGCGACTGACGCGCGCCACCTTCGCGGAGCAGCGGAAGCCCGGCGCGATGGTGATCCTCTTCACCAACACGCCCGAGATGGAAGCGGTGGCGATCACCAGTCCGCTCACCGCTATCGCCAGCGATGGCCGCATCGCCAACGGAAAGGGCCATCCGCGCACGGCCGGTACCAGCGGCCGAGTGCTCGGCTACTACGTTCGCGAGACGAAGCAGCTCAAGCTCGTCGATGCGATTCGCAAGCTGGCCCTGATGCCGGCACAGCGACTCGAGCACGTCGCGCCGATGTTTCGGAACAAGGGACGGATCAAGGTCGGCGCGGACGCGGACATCACTGTGTTCGATCCCGCTACCGTGTCGGACAAGTCGACGTATCAGCAGCCGGCGCTGCCGTCGGTCGGGTTTCGGCACGTGCTGGTGAATGGCGTTCCTGTCGTGATCGACGGTGTCGTCAAGGACGGCACTTTCCCGGGACGCGCGGCGCGCGCGCCAGTGCGCGCCATGACGCCGTAAACGCGACGCACCGCAGGCGAACAACGCGAGCGCCCACGGCCGTCTGATCTGAAACGTCCGCGGCGTGGCGCCGTATGGCGATCCCATAGGAGCATCCTACTGGAGATCGCCATGGCCGAGCAACTGAACGTCGTCGACGAAACGCAGCAGCGCGCAGCGAAGATTGCCGGCGTCGCCTATCTCATCCCGGTGGCGTTCGTGGTCTACGCCAATTTCGGCATACGCGGCCCTCTGATCGTCAGCGGCAACATCGCGGAAACCGTCCGACGCATCGCGGCGGCGATGCCGCTGTACCGGCTCAGCGTCGCACTAGATCTGGCGTACTGCGTTGGTGTCGTCGTGCTACTCTCGGCGCTCTATGTGGTCCTGCGTCCGGTCGGTCGCACCCTCGCCTTGCTCGCGACGCTGTTGAAGCTCGTGTATGGCGTCACTGCCATGCTCATGGTGCTGAGCTGGCTCACGATCGCTCGGCTCGTCGGCAATCCCATGTACGCAAGAATGCTCGGCGCCGATCAGCTGCAGGCGCTGGTCAAGCTGACGACGTCCTCTACGCTCGACGAGTACTACGTCGGCCTGGCGTTTTGGGCGCTGTCGGCCAGCGTGATCGGCTGGCTGTGGCTCAAGTCGAGATATGTCCCGAAGGCATTGGCGCTCTTCGGTCTCATGTCGGCAGTGTGGTGCGCGCTGTGCACGTTTGCCTACATGATCAGCCCCGCGTTCGCGAACACTGTGAACTTGTGGTGGTTCGATTCGCCCCTGGCGATCTTCGACATCGTCCTGAGTTTCTGGCTGTTGATCAGGGGGTTGCGCCTCCCTGACGAGCCGGCCGCGGCATAGACGCCGAGCCTCGTCTTCTCGTGCGCACGCAGCGACTGCGCCGGGGTCGGTGAGCGTGGCATCTCGCCCCACGCCGGAGGGTTGCCGGTCGGCGGGGAACTACCGCATTGTTGCTGCGCCGCGCCCGCGCGGAGGATTCTTCGAAAGCGCGGGTCTTCCGCAACCGCGCCGCTCGCGACGTTTCTCGGACTCACCTTCGGGCTGAGCGCGATTTTCTGGGGACTCATCATCGCCGCCGGTACGCTGGGCGCGCACGGCGGTCTGTACGTGTTCGCGCTCATGTGGTGCCCGGGCATCAGCGCGCTCATCACGCGGCTCATCTTCCAGCACAACCTTCGCGGGCAAGGATGGGGATTGGGCGCGCCACGCTGGCTCGCGCTCGCCTACGTGCTGCCGGTGATCTACGCGACGGTGACGTACGGCGTGGTGTGGCTCACAGGATTGGGCGGCGTGGAGCTGAGCCGCTTCAAGACAGGCGTCGGCACGTTCCTCGTGCTCGGCACCCTGCAGAGTGTGCTCTCGGCGACTGGTGAGGAGCTGGGGTGGCGCGGCTTTCTCGTGCCGACGCTCGCGCGCACGACGTCATTCCGCAACACGGCGCTGATCAGCGGCGCGATCTGGGCGAGCTGGCACATCCCGCTCATCGCCTTCGCCGACTACAACGCGGGCACGGCAACGTGGTACGCGATCCCGTGCTTCTTCATCATGGTCGTCGCGCTCGCGATGCCGCTGGCCTGGCTGCGATTGCGCTCGGGAAGCGTGTGGCCGGCGGCGCTGCTGCACGCGTCGCACAACCTCTTCGTGCAGGCCTTCTTCGATCGCGTGACGGTCGACACGGGACGCACGCGGTGGTTCACCACCGAGTTCGGCGCCGGGCTGGCGATCGCGATTGGCGTGACGGCGTGGATTTTCTGGCGGGCGCGCGGCTCGTTGCCGTCGCGCGATGAGTTGCAGTCCGATCGAGATTCGCTCGACTCCACCGGGAATCGGCCGCCGCTCTGAGTGATGAGCCGGCGAAAACGCAAGACGCATCCAATCGAGAGTCGGCCATGGCGTCGCGCTCGGTGAGAGGCGTGATTTGTGTGTCATCCGCGGTCATTCGCAGACACCTTACTTCGCGCGTGGAGCGCACACGATGAGCGACGATTTCTATAAAGGCACGCGCAACGACCAGTCGGACGTCTCGAATCACAGCGAGTTCTACCGAGGGGAGCAATATCAGCGCGAGGCGAACGCGCCGCGGAGCACGACGAGTCCGCACGGTTCCGCCCTCCCGAACTTTGGATCGAGCGGCGGCGGCATGGTGATCACCGGCGAGAGCCCGATCCTCAAGGCGATCGTCAGCATCCCGTTCTTGATCGTCGGCACGACGCTGTATCCGGTCACCGCCGCGCTCACCATCGTCGCGGGACTGCTCTGCGTGCGGCTCGTGCCACTATTCGGCCCGAACGCGACGTGGACTCGCTGGCTGGCATATCTGCCGATGCTCGTCGTGTTCTGGTTCTGCATGCGCTGGGATCAGCGGATGGGCGAGCGGCACCAGCTCTATCGCCGCATACGTCATGTCGCCCGACTCGTGGTGTTCGCGCTGATCGGCTACGCGCTGGCCGGCCGATTCATGCCGGCGCCCGGCGGACAATCGATCACCTTGCCGAAGGTGGCTGGCGCGCTCGCCGGCGCGGCGCTTGGGCATTGGTTCCTGATGCGCGGCGAGGGCTGGCGCAACTTCTGGCATCGCACGCTGGCGCTGTTCCGTCTCATGCCGGCGTCGTGAACGCGACGACGACTCATGATCGCACACGAGAACGACGATAACGTCGCGCTCCAGGATCGGGTCGACGCGTTGCTGCGCCGCGGCGTGATCTTCTCGATTCTCTGGCTCGCCGGCATCGGCTCCGCGATCGCCTTCGTGTCGGGCCTGCGCGCCCGTCGTTTGATCGTTGCATCGAACGGTACGCTACGAGGCGGCGGACGAGTCTGGTGGTGCTTGATCGTCGGCGGAGTCGGGATCATTCTCTGGACGCCGCTCGTCGTCGTCGGGATTTTCAACCAGTTCCGATGTTGAGGCGCGGATCGCTGATTCCCTCGCCTCGAAGCTGTCGCCGCGCCGGATTATTCTACCGTGAAGGAGAGAACACACGTGTCCAAGTTGCGCCTCAGACTCTCGATATCCTTCGATGGCTTCGTCGCCGGCCCCAATCAGAGCGTCGAAAATCCACTTGGCGTCGGCGGGATGCGGCTGCACGAGTGGGCATTCGCGCTAGCCGCTTGGCGTGCGATGCACGGTGACGAAGGTGGCGAGGTCAACGAGAGCACGCAGGTCATCACCGAGTCTCTCGTCAACGTCGGTGCGACGATCATGGGACGGAACATGTTCGGCGGACATCCCGGCCCGTGGGATGCGAAGAATCCATGGGACGGTTGGTGGGGAACCAACCCGCCGTATCATCATCCCGTGTTCGTCATCACGCACCACGCGCGTGAACCACTCGTCCTCGAGGGCGGCAACACCTTCACCTTCGTCACCGACGGCATCGAGTCGGCACTGAAGCAGGCGCGCAAAGCCGCGGGCGGGAAAGACATCTCACTCGCCGGCGGCGCGCAGATCGCACGAGAGTATTTGAAGGCCGGCCTCGTCGACCAGATGGACCTCAGCGTCGCGCCGACGTTACTCGGCAGCGGCGAGCGACTCTTCGACGGAGTCGGCGACGATCTGCGCGGACTCGAACAGGTGCGCGTGATTGCCGCGCCGGGCGTGACGCACTTCAAGTTTGTGAAGCGGGTGTAGGGTGTGGGGTGTGGGGTGTGGTTAGCGCGGAGATCTCTCCTCAACCACACCCCACAC
>JALZAE010000104.1 GCA_030948535.1 Gemmatimonadota bacterium
CCTATATCCTCAAGCACCTGAGAGCGAAGAAGCCCGCGAGCATCGCGGTCGCGACGCTGCTGGACAAGGCGGACAAACGGCTCGTGGATGTGCCGCTCGATTACATCGGCTTCCCGTGTCCCAACGAGTTCGTGATCGGCTACGGGCTGGATTACCGCGAGCGGTACCGCAACTTATCGTTCCTTTGCGTGCTGAAGCCGGAAGCGTACGAGCAGACAGCGCCGCTCCGGCCGCGCGAGGATGTCGTGATGAGCGAGACAGCGAGCAAGAGCAAAGAACAAAAAGCAAGAGCCCCAACGGGTCTTGGCTGAGGTTCCTGAAATCGCTGACTCCTGCGCCGTCTGCCATCTCGTCCGGGACTTGCGTCTGTCGAAACGGCATTCGGTTGTGGATGATCCATGGGGCCAGTTGCGCTACCGAAGTCCGCTCGCCCGCACCATTTCCGCCGGTGACTCAGAGAACCGTCCGTAACTCCTTGGAACTCTTACCATCTGTACGTTACACCCTGTACGGTCGCTTGTCAAGGGTTTTTCGCGCAATTTCCGCAGGAAACGGAAAACACGGAATAGGAACATTGATAACGCAGAATGTGCGGCCCCTGCCGCGCACGAAAGGCCATCTTCCATGCCCGCGACGCATCTGGCGCTCCTTCGGGGAATCAATGTGGGAGGCAAGAACAAACTCCCAATGAGCGATCTGCTCGATCTATTCGCCGAGGCCGGGTGCCGCGATGTGCGGACTTATATCCAGAGCGGCAATGTGATCTTCACGGCGGAGCCTGCCGTCGTCACGCCGCTGCCCGGTCGTATCACGGCGCGCATTCAGGAGCGCTTCGGCTACCGGGTGCCGGTGGTGATGCGGACGGCCGAGGAGCTTGGCGACATTGTTCGCCACAACCCGTTCATCGCGGCGGAGGTGGACGAAGCGACGCTCCATGTCTTGTTCTTGGCGGGACGACCGGCTGCACGCGCGATAGACGATCTCGATCCCGACCGCTCGCCGCCGGACACTTTCGTTGTGCACAACCGGGAAGTCTACCTGCAACTCCCGCATGGCGCAGCGCGCACCAAACTGACCAATGCCTACTTCGACGCGAAACTCGCCACGACAAGCACCGGACGGAACTGGAGAACGGTGACGATGCTCCACACTTTGATAGAGGGTTGAGGCGATCCATCACTATGCTGCGGCAAGGTGCTCCCGATAATTCACCAGCTCATGTGTACTGCGTATAGATGGAACATCATCGTGGGCGTGGTGCATTGTATCGGGGGCATATCTGCGTGGCCCTGTAGCGCAACTCATCTCGACGGGGCGGCGGATGCGTACGCCGGAATCCAATCCGGCCAGTTGACGGTCGCGCCGTCCGCGTCGGTCTCGAAGAGGCAGGCGATTTGCCACGGATGGTCAATCCCCCACGCCCGTATGATGAGGCCGCGCGCGTGCGCCTCTGCCACGCGCTGCGCCGTCAGTTGGCCGATGTGGAGGCAGAGTTGGTTGATCCCGCGCCGCACGAGGCGGTCGAGCAGATCGTCGTCGTCGCGCTGCGTGAGATAGCCGAGCGAAACCACTGCGTCGAACGCCCGCGCCTGGACGAGCGGATACCAGTGGAACGACGTGACCTGCACACGGTCGAGCACGCTTCGCGCGGCGAGCGTGCGGATCAGGGGTTCGGTCGCGCGCGGGTCCTTGATTTCGAAGACGACCGGGATGCGCCCGACGTACTCCGTAATCATCTCGTCCACCGTCAGGAGACGCTGGCCGGCATAGTCCGCGCCATACCAGCCGCCGAGATCGAGCGCGCGCAGTTCCGCGAGTGTGTGATCCACGACCGGCCCCCTGCCGTCCGAATTGCGATCCACAAACGCATCGTGGTAGATGACGAGCGCGTCGTCCGTCGTCATCTGCACGTCGGTCTCGATCCAATCGGCGTGCATCGCGATTGCTTTGTCGAATGCGGCGCGCGTGTTCTCCGGCGCGTAGCCGGACGCGCCGCGATGGGCGATGTTCAACATGCTCG
>JALZAE010000110.1 GCA_030948535.1 Gemmatimonadota bacterium
GGGGTGGGACGTGACGCAGTCGACGCTCTCGCGCGACCTGCGTGAGATGCGGGTGGGGCGGGTGCCGACGTCGGATGGAGCGGTGCGGTACTCCTCGCCGGATGCCGTCTCGGAAGACACATCACCCGGCGTCGAGCGTATCCTCGCGCCACTCTTCAAGAGCGTCGACGGCGTCGGCGAGCTGATCGTGCTCAATACCCTTCCGGGCGGCGCCCAGGCGGTGGCCGAGGCGATGGACACCGAGCGCTGGCCGGACATCGTCGGCACGTTGGCGGGCGACAACACGGTGCTGATCATCTGCCGCTCGGGGGCGGCGCGCGAGCGGGTCACGCGGCAACTGCACCGGCTGGCGGGCCGCTAGCCCGGCTCCCACGACCCGGCGTTGACTCCGGCCGCGCTTCGGATTAAATATGCAGGAGCTGTGCATAATAATCCGACCTGGAACCTGCCATGAAGACCATCGTCCTCGCCTACAGCGGCGGACTCGATACCTCGATCATCGTTCCCTGGCTGCGCGAGCACTACGACGCCCGGGTCATCTGTGTCGCCGGCGACGTCGGCCAGGGCGATGAGCTCGAAGGGGTCCGCGCCAAGGCGATCGCATCCGGCGCCGAGGAGTGCTACGTCGAGGATCTCCGCGAGGAGTTCGTCCGCGACTTCATCTGGCCGACCCTGCGGGCCGGCGCGATCTACAACCGGAAATACCTGCTCGGCACCAGCATGGCGCGGCCGCTGATCGCCAAGAAGCAGGTCGAGGTCGCGCGCGCGGTCGGCGCGGATGCGCTGGCACACGGCTGCACCGGCAAGGGGAACGACCAGGTTCGCTTCGAGCTGACCTACATGGCATTCGCCCCCGAGCTCCCGGTCATCGCGCCATGGCGCGAGTGGAACATCCGCTCGCGCGAGGATGCGATCGCCTATGCCAAGGTCCGCAACATCCCGATCACCGCGACGCTCGAGAAGATCTACTCGCACGACAAGAACATCTGGCATCTGTCGCACGAGGGCGGCGTGCTCGAGAAGCCCGAATGCGCGCCCCCGGCTGACCTGTACGAGATGACGGCGAATCCAATGTCCGCGCCGAACACGCCGGAAGATGTCACCATCGGTTTCGCCGCCGGCACGCCGGTGTCGGTGAACGGCAAGCATCTCGCGCCGGTCGCGCTCCTCGAGACGCTCAATACCATCGGTGGCAAGCACGGCGTCGGCCGCATCGATCTGGTCGAAGACCGCTTGATCGGCATGAAGTCGCGCGGCGTCTACGAGACGCCCGGCGGTACGCTCCTCTACTCCGCGCTGAGCGAGCTGGAGCAGCTCGTGCTCGACCGCCGCACGCTGGCGTCGAAGGACATCATCTCGCCGCGGTACGCCGATCTCGTCTACGAGGGACGTTGGTGGACCACCGAGCGTGAGGCGTACGACGCGTTCATCGGCGTGGTGCAGGCGCGCGTGAGCGGCAGTGTGACGATGCGGCTGTACAAGGGCTCGGCGGCTGTGATCAGCCGCACCAGCCCGAACGCGCTGTACGACGAGCGCTTCGTCACCTTCGGCGAGGACGACGTTTACCAGCAGAGCGATGCCGCCGGCTACATCCGGCTGTACGGTTTGTCCCAGCGGGTGCGCGCCCTGAAGGATCAGGAGCGCGAGCAGATGGCCGCGGCCGCCGAGGCGCCGGCCGCGCCCGCACCGGTCGTCGCATCACCGAAGCGCGAGCCGGCCGGCGTCGCATGACCGACCAGCCTGCCCCGCAAGCGCCCCGGCCCGCGCATCGGCAATGGGGCGGGCGCTTCGCGGCTCAGACCGCCGCGGCGATGGAGAACGTCAACCGGTCCATCGGCGTGGATTTCCGCCTGTGGCCGTTCGACATCCGCGGATCGAAGGCCTGGGCGGTGGCACTCTGGGGCGCGGGCGTGCTCACGCTCGACGAGAGCAAGCTGATCGAGCAGGGACTCGATGCCGTCGGCGCTCGCCTCAAGGCCGGCGCCGAGCCGCTGCCGAGTGATGAGGATGTGCACGGGCTGATCGAGCGGATGCTGTTCGACGAGATCGGCGAGACGGCGGGCAAGCTGCACACGGGTCGCAGCCGCAACGATCAGGTCGCGACCGCCACGCGCCTCTGGACGATGGGCGCCGCCGCAATGATCGACGCCGCCATCCGCGACCTTCAAGCGGTCATGCTCGACCACGCCGAAAAGCTTCAGGGCGCCCTGATGCCGAGCTATACCCACATGCAGCGCGCGATTCCCGTGACCGCGTCGCACTGGGTGCTCTCGCATTTCTGGCCCCTCGACCGCGATCGCGCGCGGCTTGCCCAAGCCGCGAAATCTGCCGCGGTGTTGCCGCTCGGATCGGGTGCCGTCGCCGGATGCGCGTTCCCCGTTTCGCGCGTGCTCCTGCAGGGCAGCCTCGGCTTTTCATCGCTGTCGCAGAACAGCATGGACGCCGTGAGCGATCGGGATTTCATCGCCGAGCTCATCTTTGCGACCGCGACGATGGGCGCGCACCTCTCTCGCCTCGCGGAAGATCTTATCCTATTTGGTACCAGTGAGTTCGGCTTCGTGCAGTTTGGCGACATGTTCACGACAGGATCGAGCATGATGCCCCAGAAGCGGAACCCCGACGCCCTCGAGCTCGCCCGCCAGAGCGGCGCGCGGACGCTGGGCGATCTGATGAGTCTGCTGGCGACGATCAAGGGATTGCCGACCGGCTACAACAAGGATTTGCAGGAAGACAAGCGCGCGCTGTTCGACGCCGTCGACGCAATGATGCTGATCCTTCCCGCAGTCAGCGGCACGCTCGCCGAGCTGAAGTTCAACACGGTGCGGATGCAGGCCGCGGTGAGCTCGACGATGATGGCGACCGACCTCGCCGACTATCTGGTGCAGAAGGGCACGACGTTCCGCGAAGCGCACGGCGTCATCGGCACGCTCGTCCGCCAAGCCGAGGAGCAGGGAGTCGAGCTGCACGCGCTACCGCTCAAGACGTTTCAAGCGATCCATCCGAAGTTTGGGGCCGACGTGTTCGAGGCGCTGTCGCCCGTGCGCTCGACCGAGCGGCGCGAAGTCGAGGGGGGCACGGGGCCGCAGGCGGTGAAGGCACAGATCGAGGCGGCGAAGCAATCGCTCAAGACCGCCATCGAGATCGTGCGCGGCGGCAACGCGGTAGTGCTGAATACGCCATAGTTGGTTGCGGCAACGGGGCCGCGCGGCACCCCGCTTGCGGCGTCGGGTATCACCCCCGACACCCATCAGAGCCGCCGATGCCGACCCCCTTTCGCACCATCGCCTTTGGCGCCGCCTTCTTGCTCGCCACGACCACGGGCTTGCATGGGCAGAGCGCGCCGCCCGTGATCACGCGCGACAGCGCGCGCACGCTCGACCGCTACATGTCGCCCGAGGAGCTGCGCGCCACCGGCGTGCGGAGCCTCACCTCGGCCCAGCGAGCCGCGCTCGACGCGTGGCTGCAGCACTACACCGAGCTGGTGTTGGCGGAGCAGGTGATGCGCGACTCGCGGCTGCAGCAAGAGATGACCGGCGACGTCACGCCGCGTGCCGAGTCCGCGCCGCGCATCGAGCCGGCGCGTGGCGAGAATGCGCCTCCGCCCCGCGATGACAATCCTGTCGGTCGGGGACGGTTCCGGCCCACGTCGGTGCCCGGACTCGTGCGCATCGCCAGCGTGATCGATGGCGGCGACGCGTTCCGCCTCGACGACGGGACGAGCTGGAGTATCAATCCATCCGACCGCCCGACGACAACCGGATGGCATCGCGGCGACAAAGTCGCCGCGACCGTCGCTCCAGTTTCTGCGGGTGAATACAACTACGTACTCACCAACGCGACCGACGGCAGCAAGGCGCTGGCGAAGGTTGGGACGCCGCGGCCGTAGTCGCACCAACCGCGGATCGATGTAAGGCCGCGGTTTCGGTCGAGTACGAATTTCACCTGCCAGGGGCGACGCTCCCTGCGCGACGCGCGATCGAGGCATCTTTCGGCGTCCGCGATCGTCACGCGCATTCACCGGCCTGCCAATGACCAAACACGTTTCGCTGCTCGCACTGCTCGCCGCCATCTCGGCGTGCGCGCATCCCACGATGACCGAAGTTGCGCCGATTCGCGGGACCGCGGACACCGTGCACATCTCCGGCTCGCCGAGCGCGTCCGCGGGTGCGCAGTCGGATATTCCGTTCGGCACCATGGGGCGCGTCGATTGGCCCGGGCCGAATTCTTTTCGCTCGGCGAGCGGCGCACCCGGACCGGACTACTGGCAGCAGCGCGCCGACTACAGCATTGCCGCCGCGCTCGACACGACGGCGAGGCATTTGACCGGCAAGGTGACCATCCGCTACACGAACAACTCGCCTGACACGCTGCGCTTCATCTGGCTGCAGCTCGATCAGAATCTGTATCGCGCGGGGAGCAAGGGATCGACGCTCTTCGCCGCCGATACGCGCTTCGGCGATCACGGCTTCGAGGGCGGCTACGACTTCAAGAGCGTAAGCGTCGACGGCAAGCCGGCCGCCATCAAGGTCGATGACACAATGGGACGCATCGACCTGGATACCCCGATCGTTCCCCGCGGCGGCAAGACGACGATCGTCATCGAGTACGACTTCAACGTTCCGGAGCACGGAAGCGATCGCATGGGACGCGACGGTCCGCTGTACGAAGTGGCGCAGTGGTATCCGCGCATGGCCGTCTTCGACGACGTGCGTGGCTGGAACACCGACCCATATCTAGGCCAGGGCGAGTTCTATCTCGAGTATGGCGACATCGACTACGCGGTTACGGTGCCGGCGGGCTACGTGGTTGCCGGCAGCGGTGTGCTCGAGAACGCGAGTGATGTGCTGAGCGCCGAGCAGCGCAAGCGTGTCGAGCAGGCGTCGAAGTCGGCGAGCGTGGTGCAGGTGATCACGGAAAGTGAAGCGAAGCCGACGCCGACACCGGGCACCAAGACGTGGCGCTTCCGCGCGCGCAGCGTGCGCGACGTCGCCTGGGCCGGCGCGCCCGATTTCCGCTGGGACGCCACGAGCTGGAATGGCATTCTCTGCCAGGCGTTTTACGAGTGGCCCAAGGCCGGCCACGAGTGGACGCAGGTGGCGGAGAACAATCAGTGGACGATTCGCACCTACTCGGATCTCATCTATCCCTATCCGTATCCGCAGGCGACGAGCGTCGCCGGCCCGGTGGCCGGGATGGAGTATCCGATGTTCGTGATGGACGGCTACACGAATCCGCAGCTTGCCGGCGATGTGTTTCGTACCAACGATCATGAGCACGGCCACGAGTGGTTTCCGATGATCGTCGGCAGCAACGAGCGCCGGTACGCATGGCAGGACGAGGGCTTCAATACGTACATCAACACCTTCTCGCAGGAGCGACGTTACGGCGGCGATCCCGCGGCGTGGCCGCAGGGGATGGACAACGCGGCGGCGTACGCGACGGACTGGCACGATGTGAAGGAGGCCGGCGTCAGCCGTCCCTTGATGACGGCACCCGATCACATCGACCAGCGCGCACTCGGCGCGCTCGCCTATCAGAAGCCGGCGATGGTGATGCTGTTGCTGCGCGACCACGTCGTCGGGCGCGACGTGATGGACCGCGCAATGCGCGAATACGCGCGACGCTGGGCGTTCAAGCATCCGACGCCGGGCGACTGGTTCCGCACCATCGAGAACGTCTCCGGACAGGAGCTCGGCTGGTACTGGCGCGCCTTCTGGTACGGCGACGATGTGCTCGACATCGGGATCGAGGCGGTCGCCAACGGCACGACGCCTGAGGGCGAGCGCGTCGCCAAGATCACGCTCAAGCGGATGACGAGCATCCCCTTCCCCGTCGAGCTGCGGCTCAAGCTCGCCGATGGCTCGACGCAGGACGTGCGCTTCCCGGTCGACATCTGGGCGCACGGCGACACGTACGAGGCGCTGGTCACCGTGAAGTCGAACGTCGTCGGCGCGCGGCTCTGGCCCGATCCCGACGTGCCCGACTTCGTCGACAAGAACGATGTATGGGGCGATCCGCCACCGCGAAATCCCGTTCGCCCCGCGACCATCGGTGGCTTGGCCACACCGATTGGAGCGCCGCAGCGGCCCTGATGTTGGACGGCATCGGGAGTCGGGCGTCGGGAGTCGGGCGTCAGGCGTCGGGAGTCGGGAGCGGCGCGGCGACGAAGGGCTCATCGCTCTGTCCGATATCCGCGCCAGGCGTCGTGAGTGCGAGGCGGTTTTGCTCTTCGTCGAACGCGCCCTCGCTCTTCGAGACCACGATCGTCGCGACGCCGTTGCCGATGAGGTTCACGATCGCGCGTGCCTCGCTCATGAAGCGGTCGACGCCGAGTAATAGCGCGATGCCGCCGATCGGCACGAGCTGCATCGCGCTCAGCGTCGAGGCCAGCACGATGAACCCCGAGCCGGTGACACCGGCCGCGCCCTTGCTCGTGAGCATGAGGATCGTGAGCACGCCGATCTGCTGGCCGATGGTGAGCGGAACGTTGTAGACCTGCGCCAAAAAGATCGCGGCCATCGATAGATAGATGGACGTGCCATCGAGGTTGAACGAATAGCCGGCGGGAATCACCAGACCGACGACCGGCTTCGCGCAGCCGAAGCGCTCCATCTTGGCGATGATACCGGGGAGCGCGGCCTCGCTCGACGACGTGCCGAGGACGAGCACGATCTCTTCGCGGATGAACTTCAGGTATTTCCAGAGACTGAAGTGGTAGATGCGCGCGATCGAGCCGAGGACGACGAAGACGAACAGAAACATCGTCGTGTAGACCGAGAGCATCAGCTTGCCGAGCGGCACCAGAGTGTGCAGCCCAAAATTGCCGACCGTGTAGGCCATCGCGCCGAACGCACCGATCGGCGCGACGCGCATCACGATCGAGACGATGCGAAAGAACACCTTGGACGTGACCTCGAGCACGCGCGCCAGCGGCTTGGCCAAGTCGCCGAGGCCGGCCATCGCGATGCCGAACAGCACCGCGATGAACACCACTTGCAGGATGTCGCCTTCGGCGAAGGCGCCGACGACGCTTTGTGGCACGATGTGCGTGAAGAAATCGACCACCGACATCTTTTGCGCCGCGGCGGCGTAGCGCGAGACATCGCCCGTTGCCAGGGTGGTGACATCGAGCCCGGCGCCTGGTTTGATGACGTTGACGACGATGATGCCAATGGCGAGCGCGAAGGTCGTCACGATCTCGAAGTAGAGCAGCGCTTTCCCGCCCACGCGGCCGAGCTTCTTCAGGTCCCCCATGTTGGCGATGCCGAGCACGATCGTGAGGAAGATGATCGGCGCGATCACCATTTTTACCAGATTCACGAAGGTGTCGCCGATGGGCTTCATCTGCTTGGCGGTACCCGGGAAGTAGATCCCGAGGAGCACGCCGAGCGTGATGGCGGTAAGCACCTGGAACGTGAGATGGGAGACGACGCGCTTGAAGCGGCTCATGCGGCGGAATATGCCGGCGACGGGCCGCGGGACGCCATGAGCCATGGGCCACTACGCGCATTCAGGTCAGTCAATCGGTGACGCCGCTGCCCGGCAATAGTTCCCGAGGCTATCCGGACGCGTTGCGTGCGACGAACGTCGAAGGCGAAGTGCCGATGCAGTTCATTGTCGATCGCGCGAAGGGAGAGTCGAGCCCGGACCACTCAAGACGCTCAAGGCCACCAACCGACGTTCGATGCGGCGGTCCGCGCCTCGCTCCTCGAGATACGGTTTTCCGCGGCGCGCATGCGGGACACAACGGTGCGCCAGGGGGTTCAGCAACCGTTCATGTTCAAGCTCACTAAGTAGCTCGGGGAAGGTGCGACAAACAGTCAAACGAAACCTGAGATTTCATTTCTCTAGCCCAGTAGCGCTGCCCGATCGGCCGAGAAAAGGGAGAGGTCGAAACGGCTCTCGCGCTTCATGACGAGATCCGCCACGATCTCCCCTATCGCACTCGCGAACTTGAAGCCGTGCCCGGAGCACGGGCTCACGATCAGCGCGCCGCTCGGGTCGCGATCGATGATGAAGTTGTGGTCGGGCGTGTTCGTGTAGAGGCATACGCGTGATTCGCGCAGCGTGCCGAGCGCGCTCGGCATGAATCGCCGCACCAGCGCGCCCATCATCTCGTCGTCGGCGGTGGTGACCTGGCGATTCACCGTGTCCGGCGTGGTGATCTCGCCCTCGTGATGGATCCCGAACTTCACCCCGTCGCCGAGATCGGCGAAGGCGGCGAAGATGCGGTGCTGCTCGTCCTCCCAGAGCGAGATCGGCATAGCGCCCGGTGCGAACCACTCGCGATGATCGCGCGGCTCGTACCAATGAAAGAGCTGCCGCTCGACGGCGAGTTGCGGAGCACGCTCGAGTAGTCCGGGCAACCATGGGCCCGCGGCAAGCACGAGCTGCCCGGCCTCGTACGTGCCGGCCGTCGTTCGCACCACCGCTCGCGTCTCGTTCGCTTTCCACTCGAGCACGCGCTCATTCGTGCGAAGCTCGGCGCCCGCCGCGCGCGCGAGGTCGAGGTACGCGCCGACGCAGAGCTCCGGCAGGAGAATTCCGGCGCGCGGCTCCAGCAGCGCGACCATTCCGCTCGCCGGCACGAGAGCTGGGTAGCGCCGGCGAACCTCGGCCGCGGAGAGCATCTCGTAGGCGAGACCATGCTGCTCCGCGCTCCGCCGCGCGCCCGCGACGAGCTCGCAATGTTCGGCGCCGATCATCAGGCCGCCGGTCGTGATCAGCAGCTCGCGGCCGGACTCTCGCTCGAGCTCATGCCACAATTCGTACGCACGCTGCACGATCGGCACATAGGACGGATGCTCGAAGTACGCCTCGCGAATGATGCGCGTGCGGCCATGAGTGGAACCAAGTTGATGGGGGGGCGAAAACTGATCAACGCCGACCACACGAAGTCCGCGGCGCGCCAACTGGTAAACGGCTGCGCTGCCCATAGCTCCGAGGCCGACCACGACTACATCGAGCATAAGAGGTGGAACGAGATGTCAGACGTCAGATGTCAGATGTCAGCGACTATCAACAGCTATACGGAGTCATCGACATCTGACATCTGACATCTGACATCTGCTCTCTCCTCACTGTTCCGTCGTCAGGTTACTTGCTCCACTTTGGTTCCCACCTAACACAATGCCGTTGAACAGGAACTTGAAAGTTCCATGTGGTTGCCCCCTAAACGTGATCTCCGGGGCAAACATGTACACGTG
>JALZAE010000111.1 GCA_030948535.1 Gemmatimonadota bacterium
GCCAAACGCTCCGCCGGTGAGCGGCGCGATGAAGCCGCGGGACGCGGCTCGGCGGATGGTGCCGGCGGGGGCTGCGGTTCCGGCGATGCCTCGGCCGCTGCCGCCGTTGGAGCCTTGGCGGTGAACGCCGCCTCGAGCTCCGCACCGAAGCGCTCCAGCGCCGCGAAGCTCTCGCGCGCCCAGCGGTCGAGCGGATCGGCCTCGCCTTGCTCGGCGTTGCGCTTCTCGCGCGCGGCCTCCGCGGGCGCGCTCTCGGTCTTGAGCGCGCCCGAGCGCACGAGCTCGCGACGCTCGAGGATCAATCGCTCGGAGAGGGGCGTGTATGCCGCGGTCGCCTGCGTGTGCGCGCACGCTTCGTCGAGCGCATCGATCGCCCGGTCGGGACGAGCGCGATCGGTGACGAAGAGATCGGTGAGCATGATCGACGCGCGCAGCGCATCGTCGGCGATCGCGACGTTGTGGTGGCGCTCGAGCCGATCCTTTCTCGTTTGCAATACCGTGAGCGTCTGCTCGGCGCTCAGCTCGCGCACCGCGACCTTCTGAAAACGGCGCTCGAGTGCGGGATCCCCGCACACCCACTTCTCATACTCGTCGTCGGTCGTCGCGCCAATGACGCGGAATTCACCGCGCACGAGGGCGGGCTTGAGCATATTCGCCGCATCCATCGACACGCCGATGGCGGTGCCCTGTCCGATCAAGTTGTGCAGCTCATCGATGAAGAGGATGATGTCCGGGTCGGCCGACGCACGCTCGACCAGCTCCTTCATCCGCTCCTCGAACTGGCCGCGGTACATCGTCCCCGCCATCATCGACACATGGTCGAGCGCGAGCACGCGCGCCGAGCGAAGGGTGAGCGGCACGTCTCCGCTGGCGATGCGGTGGGCGAGCCCCTCGGCGACGGCGGTCTTGCCCACACCCGCCGGCCCCACGAGCGCGGGATTGTTCTTGCTCTGGCGCAAGAGAATGTCGATCACGCGCGAGATCTCTTCCTCGCGGCAGCACACGGCCTCGAGCTTACCGGCGCGCGCCTCTGCGGTCAGGTCTCGCGTGAGATGATCGAGCGATCCGCCACTATCGAACATGTTTCGCAACATCACATCCCCAGTACCCGGTGGGCATACCAGTCGATGAGCCGCGTACCCCACAACAGCGCGATCAGCGATGCCGGCGCCAGAAACACGCCAAAGGGCACGAGCGGTGCGGAGAACGGCACCCCGCCGCGTCGGCTCCGGACAGCAGTAACTGGAAAGACTATCACGAGAAACACGACGGCGCCGAGCAGCGCGCCGAGGAAAACCGTCAGCAGCGTACGGTTCGGTCCGAGGAAGGCCCCGACCATCGCCATCAACGTCACGTCGCCGAAGCCCATCGCCTCGCGCCGCATGATGACTTCGCCGAGCCAGCCGGCGATCGCGATCGCGCCGGCGCCGACGCACGCTCCAATGAATGCATCGTACAGCGAAGCGAAGGGAAGAGTTTCACCGATGAAGACGGCAGCCGTCGCGGCGACGAGCGCGAAAAGGAATCCAAAGACGGTAAAGCCGTCCGGAATCTCGTAGTACATCGCATCGGTGAGCGTCACGCCGAGGAGCAACGTAGCGAAGATCGCCACGCGGACGGCGGTGAAGCGGGGGCCGAATTCCGTGACCGCCGCGAGCCAGACGAGCGCCGTCACGAGCTCGACGAGCGGGTACACGACCGAGATCGGCAGCGCGCAGCCACGGCACTTGCCGCGCAGCACGAGCCAGCTCAGGATCGGAATGTTGTCGTAGCCGGCGATGGACGCGCCGCAGCGAGGGCAGCGCGAGCGCGGCGTGACGACCGATTCGCCCGCTGGCCATCGCGAGATGCAAACGTTGAGAAATGAGCCGATGCACGCGCCAACGAGAAAGGCAAAGACGTTTTGAAAGATCTCGGCGATGTGCTCGGCGCTCATGCGCGAAGGTAGTGCAGGAGAATTCCCGCGGCGACGGCGACGTTGAGCGACTCTGCGTCGCCGGTGATGGCGATGCCGACCGTCTGAGCGACGCGCGCGCGCGCCTCCCCGCTGAGGCCCGCGCCCTCGTTGCCGACCGCGAGCGCGAGACGCGCCGGTGCGACGAGATCTTCGATCGGCGCGCCGCGCGCATCGGCGCCCCAGAAAATGGTTCCCGTCGCGCGCAGGAACTCATCGAGCTCGGGCCAGGTAAGAGAGATGGGCGGATGATGAAAGAGCGCGCCGGCGGCGCTGCGAACGACCTTCGCGTTCCAGACATCCGCGGTCCCGGGAAGGGAGAGGGTCACGGCGGTGGCGAAAGCGACGGCGGTGCGGAGAATGGTGCCGACGTTGCCGGGGTCTTGAACGCCGTCCAGGACGACGATGCGCGCGCGCTCCGGGAGCACGACCGTGTCGAGCAAGGCGACCGGAATTTCGGCGAGCGCGAGAATGCCCTGCGGCGCCTCGGTGCCGGCCGCGCTGCCGAATTCGGCGTCGCTCACGGGGGCGGTCTCGACCCCGCGCTCGTCGAGCGCGATGCGAAGCGCGGCGCCTCGGGGCGCCGCGTCGAGCGCCGGCG
>JALZAE010000374.1 GCA_030948535.1 Gemmatimonadota bacterium
CACCCAGCGCCAACTGGATACAGTGGCGCGCCGCCTCAACACCCGCCCGCGGCAGACGCTCGAGTTTCGCACACCAGCCGAAGTCTTGAACGACGCTGTTGCACTCACCGGTTGAAACCACCGCGGATGGACGCGGATACGCAACGGTGTCGCTGTATCTGCGTGCATCTGCGCAGATCTGCGGCATGTTGTTGTTTTTTTAGGAACAGCAAAGTGAGCCGCAGATTTCCGCAGATCTCCCACAAAATCAGAAAGGAAAACGCTCTGCGGCGAGAGGCCTAGGCAGTTGCCCTATCCGCGTCAATCCACGGAAATCCGCGGCCGCTGTTCGCTTTTCTGATTCAGTCCCATGCTCGTCCTGTTTTTTGATAAGGGTCCGCACGCACTCGCGTGTCTGAAGGATGGACGTCGTGCATTGGGCGCGGCGCAAATTCCGCAGACGCAGAGTGAATCATGAGACAGCGCGTGGACATCTGGCTTCGTCGCGTCAAATACGCACTATCCACGGCAACGATCGCATCGTTCTTCTCGATCGCGCCGCTCGCCGCGCAGCGATTCGCGGCTGCCGATCCGGGCCTGTTCGAGATGTTCGCCGCCCGGCGAGAATCGTCCAGCAGTCCGCTCTTCGGCGGCATCGCCATCGGCGGCTTCAACGGCGCGCTCGGCTTTCGCGTCGGCGGGAGCCTGCACTTCGGCGATGTGAGCGGCGTGAGAGCCGCCGATCAATTCGGGTCGGTCTATCACTGCGGCCGACGCCTGTGCCGCAATGAGTATCAAGGATCATCGGACGCGTTCAACATCGGTGCCTGGACGGCGGACGCGGACGTCGTAGTCGAGCCCTTCCGCCAGCAGCCCGTCCTCAAATCGCTCTTCCTTGGATTCTCGCCGTACGGCTTCGCCGGCATCGGCGGCTACGGCGTGACGGCGAACAACGTCGCCGGCTCGAACATCGGCACCTGGAGCTACGGCGCAGGCGTGCGACATGACTTCTTCGGCGGCGTCGCGCTCGAGGCGGAGGCGCGCGCACGGCGTGCGCTGCGCGGTGATTCCGCGCTCGCACCGACGTTGCGACAGAACGTCGAGTATCGCGTCGGTCTCGCCTTCCACTTCGGCGGCGAGAGCTCGAATCCGAGACGCGGGCCCGATCGCGGAGTTCCACGCCGGCCGCGCACCGAGCCCTGCAACGACGAATCGTGCGCGCCGCGATCGGACGCGAATGCGGACGAAGCGACGCAGCGACTCGCCGCGCGCATCCTCGATGCCGCCGCTGGCTACATCGATAGTCCCTACCGCTCAGGCGGAACGAGTCCGCGCGGCGGCTTCGATGCCGCTGGCTTCGTGCAATACGTCTTCGGGAAGGAAGGGGTGCGGCTGCCGAGCTCGGCGAGCGAGATGGCGAGCGTCGGCACGTCGGTCTCGATTCGCGTGGGCACGCTGCGGCCCGGCGACCTCCTCTTTTTCGCGAACGACGGATCGAACATCAATCACGTCGCGATCTACGCCGGACGCGAACGAATCGTCCACGCCACGGCCAGCGGTGATGGCGTCCGCTACGACGTGCTCGGCGAAGGCGAGCGCGGCCGCTGGTTCGCCGACCATCTCGTCTCGGCGCGGCGCGTGCTCGACGATGCGGCCCGGATCAGATCTCGCGGCGACATCCCGCCGCAGCAGGATGATCGAGACCGGCCCGATCGCGCGCCGAAGCCGAATGGCACCTCCTCATCGCCCACGCAGGATTGAGCATGCGCACCTACTACATCTTCCGCATCGCGGTCCTCACCGCGCTCCTCACTCTCGCCGGTCGTGTCGCTCCGGTCGTCGCGCAGGAATCATCGAGTCGCGCCAACCGCACAGATGCGCGTTCGGTTCTCGGCATGACCGTCTCCATGTCGGGGAGCGACCGTGACACGATCGGCGTTCTCGTCTCCGCCGTCACGCCGGGCGGGCCCGCGGACCGCGCCGGCATCGACGATGGCAATCGCCTGGCCGAGATCAACGGCGTGAACCTGCGGCAGTTCGCATCCGAAGCCGGGCAGGCCGAGTCGGGCGATGCGGTGCTGCGCCGCTTCGCTCGCGAACTCCGCGCCATCCAGCCCGGCGACAAGGTGACGCTACGGATCTTCTCGGCGGGCAGATATCGCACGGTCGCGCTCGCCGTGCCGGGTGCGTCCACTCGCGCGCAGACGAACAGCGCGGGCGCGGCGAGTGCCACGTCGCGCACCGATGACGACGCGCGTCCGGCATCGCTGGCCCGCGCGCTCGATGCGCTGAGCGATGCCCGTACCCAGCTCCATCAGCTGGCGCAGAGCGACGACACTGGGGCGCTCGCCGACACGATCGCGCAAGCCGAGCAGGAGCTCGGCGATCTGCAGCGGCGGCTGCGAGACGTGCAGGCCGAGCAACAGCGGCCGCGCGCCTCGCAGCGCGCCGCTACAACCGACGCCTCTGCCGAGAAGATCGCGGGGATGCGCGTGTCGAACGTGACGGACGACCTCGTTTCGTACTTCGGCGAAGGAAGCGATCGCGGTCTGCTGGTGCTGCAGGCCGATACGTCCTGGGATCCCATCCGCGCCGGCGATGTCATCCTCCGTGTCAACGGCGCGCCGGTGTCGCTCGCGCGACTTCGCGACGCGCTCGACCGGCGTCAGAGCACGGTCGAGCTGCTGCGCCGGAAGCGCACGCTGAAGGTCACGGTGTATGGTCGCGAGTGATACGCGACGGCGCGCGCGTCAGAACTTGACGCGCACGCCCGCCGTCACCGACCGCCCCGGCACGATCGTCACGTTGTCCGGTTCACCGAGCTGCGCGTTCAAGAGATTGTCGCCGGTGATGACGACGGCGAGTCCGGTGCGCAGCTCGCGCGATCCCGATGCGCGCAAGCGCGTAGCACCGTCGTAGCCGCGCCAGAAATTCCGCAGCTGCGGGCCGACCAATCCCTGATACGATCCGCTCGCGCCGGTGAACACGGTGGCCAGCGCGAGACGATCGTAGCCGACCCAGTCTGTCGCGCGTGACACGCCGAGCGTGGTGGTCCATGGAGCGGTCGACCACGACGCGTTCAGGCCGAGCGTCGCGGCTGGCACATCGAGCACGCGAGTGCCGGGAAAGAGATCGCCGGTGTAGCCCGGCGCGAGTCGCCGAACACGGCTGTCGACGAGCGACAGGGTGCCGCTCACCGACAAGTTGCCGGACGATACCGAGCCCTCGGCTTCCCATCCGCGATTCGCGATCTCGCCGACGTTCTGCAGCACGTAGTAGAGGCGGTGCATCGGGCCGCCGCCGCCGCCGCTGCCCGGCGTGTCGCTCGACTCCGGCACCTGTTGGATGAGCCCTGACGCGATCTGGTCGAAGCGCGTGAGGTGAAGGGCGAGCGACCGGCCGAAGAAGAGATCGACGCCCGCTTCCACTCCCGACTGCTCTTCCGGCGAAAGCGATGTGGCAACCATCGAGTGGCCGACGCCGAGCCAGGCAACGTTCCGCGTCGGCGTGCGCGCGGGACGAATGCCTCTGCCGTACGCCGCGCGCAGCTTGAGGGTCAAATCGCCGTAGCCACGCACGAACGCGCCGCCGATCATCGGCAGGGCCGTATAGCGATCGATATTCGTGAAGCCGTCATTGCGCTCGACGCGCAGTCCCGCCGTGATGTAGATCTGGTCCGCGAAGCTGGAGTTGATCTGGGCGACGACGCCGGTGTTGGAGAGCCACGCGACGTTCGAGCCGGTGAAGCCCGGGCCTCCCTCGTGGTGCTCGCTCTGACCGGTCGATGTTTCCACCGCGCTCTGATCGCGCAGCATGGAATGCTCGGCCGCCAACGTCAGCGTCGTGGGGAATTGATCGGCGTCCCCGAACTGCACGGCACTGCTCGCGCGTACGCTCAGCCGATCCGCGCCGCCGCGCGCGGCGCGCAAAGCCGAGTCGAGCGCCGACGGAATCGGCGTCGCGTCGAGCGCGACGTTCGACAGACGATAGCCATCGATGCCGGCGAGGATGGAGTGTGTCCATCGCGCGTCCGGCGTGAACGTCCCTTTTCCGCCCACCGTGTACTGCCACACCGATTGCGATGCCGGCACCGTTTGCGACAATCCCTGCGGCTGTCCTTCCGACCGGTATGGCACCGACGCGGCGAGCAGCGGGCTGATGCCATCGTTCGTCTCGTGATACGAGATGCGCGCGGTACCGTTGACGCTCGACTCGGCCCCGACGAACCGCGCGCCGCCGCTCGCCGCGATCTGCCGGCTGTAGCCGGTCGGCGTGACGGCGCCGAGCGTGCGCACCGTGAGCGCGAAATCAGCCGAGCGAAGATCGGAGCCCGTGCGCGTCGTCAGGGCGTAGTCCTGCGCGATCGCCGGGCGCGGCACGAAGCTGCTTCCCGCGACGCCGAGTCCGCTGCGCGCTCTGACCTCTGTGCCGCCGGTGTCCGTGCCGTCGTGGCGCGTCACGATGTTGATCACGCCGCTGATCGCGTCGGCACCATAGAGAGCGGCGCCCTGCGGACCGCGAATCACCTCGACGCGCTCGATCGTCTCCGGGCTCAGATCGGTGATGAGTAGCGGATTCGCGACCTCGATGCCGTCGACGTACACCTTGGGAAAGCTCAGGCCGAATGAGCTCGCGCCGCGAATGCTCCCGTAGCGCGTGACGAGCGCCGTCGGCGACTGCTCCCACACCCATAGGCCGGGTACGGCGCCGTTCATCGCCTCGGAGAGCGTCGTGGTCGCGTGCTCACCGAGGCGCTCCGACTTGAGCACCTCGAGGGAGACAGGCAACCCACGAATCGATGCGCCCGTCGCGCTCCCGGTCACGACGACTCGATCGAGGACGGCCGGCGCGCTCACCGCGATGGCGCTTGTTCGTCCTGGCCGCGGCAAACGGTCGCTCGGCACGAGCACGACCAGATTGGCCGCGATCTTCACCGGCTCGACGCCGGTGCCGCTCAGCAG
>JALZAE010000148.1 GCA_030948535.1 Gemmatimonadota bacterium
ACAAAGTGCCAGTACAGCGCAGCGTTACTCACCGCGAGGTGCCGCTCGGCCGAAAAGTGACCGAGCCAGGCGCGCACCTGAACGACAATATTCATCAGGAGCCCGGCGCCCACGTGCGCGCCGTGAAACCCCGTGATGGAAAAGAAGAGCGAGGCGTAGGCATCCGTCGCTGGCGTGAAGTGCTTGTGGCGGTACTCCACGCCTTGAACAATCAGGAACGTGACGCCAAGAACGAGTGTGATGAACAGTCCGATGCGCAGGCGGGATTGCGAGCCCCGGCGAATCCCGGACTCGCCCCACCACAGACTGACACTGCTGAGGAGAAGGATGGCGGTATTGGGTAGTGCAAGGGTGAGGGCGGGCGGTCCGCCCGGAGGCCACGAACCCTGGGCCATCGACGCCAGGTAGAAATAGCTGAAGATGAAATAGGCAAAAAATGCGGCTTCGGTGCAGATCACGAGCACCATGCCCCACCATCCGGGCGACCTGTGGTCGGTGGGGTTGATTGGCAGGTCGGACACATCGGTCGCCGTCGCGCCACGTGTCATCATGGTCACACTCCCCCGACTCGGCTGGATGTGCGGTGCGGCGCGGTGATGTCTGTCGGCCACAGCCAACCAACCATCGTGACGATGAGCGCGGTCGCGCCGACGATCGCGAGCCACCACTGCTGCATCAGTAGGCCATAGCAGGAAGTGAGCAACGCCGCTGACAACAGCACGGGCCAGAGCGAGTCCTCGGGCATACGCAAGACCTCCACGGCCTCGGAGTCGAGTCCCGACGTGCCAAGCGTCTCGCGCCCAGCGTCCAACACGGGCCCGCTGTCCAGCTCGCTGACATCGCGCTCATTGAGGCGACTCTCCCACAGGGGATACGGACTCCGCACCGTCGGCAGCACCAAAAAGTTGTACGGCGGCGGCGGAGACGTCGTCGCCCATTCGAGCGTCGGCGCATCCCATGGATTGTCGCCGGCCGGCGCGCCCACGCGAAGCGACCGGAAGAAGTCCACAATGAACATCAGCACACCGATCGCAAACACATAGGCCCCGATCGTCGTGATCATGTTCACCGTGTCCCAGCCCAAGGCCGCCTGATACGTGTAGATCCGGCGAGGCATCCCGAGCAGCCCGGCGATGTGCATCGGGAAGAAGCCGAGGTTGAAGCCGCCGAACATCGTCCAAAACGCCCACCGGCCGAGTCGTTCGGACATCATGCGCCCGGTCATCTTCGGGAGCCAATAGTAGAGGCCGCCGAACACAGGGAAGACATTGATGCCGATGAGCACGTAGTGAATGTGCGCCACGACGAAGTAGCTGTCCGTCAGCTGCCAGTCGAACGGTACAGCGGCCGTCATCACGCCGCTCACGCCGCCGATGACGAACAGCACGATGAAGCCGGCCATGAAGAGAAATGGGACCTTGAAGACTGGCTTCCCATGCCAGATGGTCGCGATCCACGCGAAGATCGACACGCCGCTCGCGATGGAGATCACCATGCTGCCGGCGCTGAAGAAGTCGGTCGACAGTTGCGGGAGGCCGGTGGCGAACATGTGATGCACCCACACGCCGAAGCCCAACAGCGCCGTGGTGACGGTCGAGAGCACGACGAACGTGTACCCGGCGAGCGGGCGGCGGCAGAACGTCGGAATGATATCGGACGCGATCCCGATCGCCGGCAGCACGACGATGTAGACCCACGGATGCCCGAACATCCAGAAGAGATGCTGCCACAGCAGTGGATGGCCGCCGTTGGCGGCGTCGAAGAAGTGCATCCCGAACCGGCGATCGAAGAACAGCATGATGCAGGCGACGCTCAGGGCGGGTATCGCGAACAGCACGGAAAACGAAGTCGTCAGTGTGCCCCACAGGAGAATGGGCACGCGATTCAACGACATCCCGGGCGCGCGCAGCTTGAAGAACGTCGTGATGAAGTTGACGGCACCGACGGTACTGGAGACGCCGAGGAAGATCAGACCGAGCGCATAGAAGTCGATGTTCAGTCCGGGCGAAAACGCGCGCTCGGTCATCGGCACGTACGCGAACCATCCGCCGTCTGGCGCCTGACCGACCAGGAAGCTCGAATAGAGGAAGACACCCGCCATCAGGAACGTCCAGTACGAGAGCGCGTTCACTCGCGGGTACGCCATGTCGCGCGCGCCGATCATGAGCGGCCAGAGATAATTGCTGAAGCCGGAGAGTACCGGCGACGCGAACAAGAACAGCATCGTGACGCCGTGCATCGTGAAAAGCTGGTTGTACGCCTCCGGTGACAACATGCGCAGGCCGGGCCCCGCGAGCTGCGCCCGCATCGCCACCGCTTCCAGTCCGCCCAGCAGAAAAAAGACGAACGCGGTAACGAGGTAGCGCTTCCCGATCGTCTTGTGATCGACCGTCGCGAACGTACCGTATAGCCCGGGAGCGGTTTCCCAGATCTCGCGCAGTCGCTCTGCCGGCGCAGCGGGTGCAGTAGTGATGGCCACGCGAACGCTCCTATCGCAGCGTCTCGAGGTATGCGAGCAGCGCGCGCGAGTCCGACAACGGCAACGCGATGGGCGGCATCCCGCTGCCGGGCTTGATCGACTGCGCGTCGGCGATCCATTGGGCCAGATTGGCGCGAGTGTTACTGAGCGCGCCCGCGCCCAACGTTTGCCGGCTCTGCAAGTGGGTGAGATCCGGTCCGATGCGGCCTAGCGCGTCCGCGCCCCGGATCGCGTGACATGTCGCGCACGGCGATCCGAGAAAGACAGCGAGCCCGCGCTTCGTGAGCGAATCACTCGGCGCCGTCGCCGCGGCGAGCTGCGCTGTGCGCCACGCCGCGTACGCCGCCGGCGCATCCGCCACCACGATGAAATCCATGTGTGCGTGCTGCAGGCCGCAATACTCCGCGCACTGTCCCCAGTACGTCCCCGCAGAGTCCGCTCGGAGCCACATGGTATTTCGCTGGCCCGGAATGAGATCCATCTTGCCGGCGAGCCGAGGCACCCAGAAGCTATGGATGACGTCGTCCGACGTGAGCTCGAGTTGCACGGGCTGCCCGACGGGGACGTGAATCTCGTTCGCGGTCACTACGGTCTGATCTGCGCCGCCGCCGACGTAGCGCACTTCCCACCACCAGCGATGTCCAATCACATGGATCGTCGCTGCGGGGCGGCTGGGTGGGTCGGCGATGCGTGCCTGCGTGTAGACGGTGTACGCGAAAGCGGGCACCAGAATGATGGCCGGGAGCACCACGCCGCCGACCACGATCCACGGGAGAGGCCGACCGAGCCGCTGCACCTCGCCGCTCTGCTCGTGACGTTTCCGCGCCAAAGCAACGAGCAGCACTCCGCTCACGCTCACGGTCACGACGCACGCGGTGATGGTCAGGAACCAGCCCAGCCCTCCGATCTGCCGCGCAGCAAGGCCCGCGTTGCTAAAGATTGTCGGCGCGCCAGCACACGATGTGCCCACAACGATGACGCCGGACAGGCCGCAGCATCGGGGAACGGCTCGCCGAGCCGCACTCCTGCGCAGCGGCCCGCGCTCCGAGCGCCGTCGGTCGGCTCTCACGGTTCGTGCTCGTTCAAACTGCGCATCGGCTCGCGCGTTTCGCCCGGGCCGGCCGGGCCAGTATGGAGCGTTCGCACGTAGGCGACGAGTTGCCAGATCTGATTCTCGGTCAGAGCCGCTCCCCACGCCGGCATCCCCTTACCCCGCCCGGCGAAGATTGAAGTGAACAGGTCTGCGTCGTCGCGGCCGAAGCGCCAGTAGTCGTCCGCCAAGTTCGGTCCCATTCCACCCTGTCCTGCGAATCCGTGGCAGTAGGCGCAGTTCATGTGGATGTACAGTTGCTTTCCCTCTGCTTGGGCCGCTGCGTCGTTCGCGAGCGGATTGCGAATCGACGATCGGGCACTGTCGATGGCAATCCCAGCGAGTGGTCCAGTGGCAAGGCGAGACAGCGCGCCGAGGTCAGGGAGACTGGCGGCCATTGTGCCGCTCGCGGCGCTATTGGAGCCGGCCTGAGCCGCCGCTGACGTCCGATTGCGTTCGACGCCGCGCCCGCATGCCGCGCAAGAGGCCGCGAGAGCCATCACAGCCGCAGCCGCGACATTGGTCGCGCGGCGCAGCGACGTTGTGTTCCGCGTGCGACCGATATGGGTGTTCACTCGTGCCTCCTCGCTGGCATTGTGCTCTGTTCACCAGAGTTCAATGGCGCCGGCACTGCAGGGATGGCGTGCCGCGATGGGGTGTCCGCAGGCCCGAGTGAAGGGAGGGGGAGAAGCGGCGTGCCGTAGTCGCGGAGGAGGCGCTGGATCGGCGCGCGCTCCCGGAGCAGCACGCCGTCGAGGGCGTTGCGCAACGTGGTGTCGCCCTTCGCGACGCCCATCGCGATGTCGAACGCAAACGACACGCCCAACCCGTCGACGACGGGCGACACAGGCACGACATCGAGGCGCGCGTTCTCGTGCATCGCGAAGTACCCAGCGAGCGGCCCCCACGCCACGGCGATGTCCACATCACCTCTCGCCACAGCGTCGATCAACCTCGCCGGCGGATTCGCCTCAGTAT
>JALZAE010000164.1 GCA_030948535.1 Gemmatimonadota bacterium
GGGATGGTGCTGGTGATCCTTGGCGTGGTGATCGGTCTCGCGGGCTCACTCGGCCTCACGCGGCTCATCACGAGCCAGCTCTACTCGGTGACCCCGAACGATCCCATCATTTTCGCCATCGTCGGAATAACGCTCGTCGCCATCGCGCTGCTGGCCACGTTTCTGCCGGCGCTCCGGGCGACGAGAGTGGATCCGGTGGTCGCGCTGAGAGAGGACTGAGGAGCCGCGGATCGGAGCTGCACGGCAACAGCAGCCGCGGATTTTCGCGGATCTACGCGAATAGGTCAACTACAAACCGCAAAGCAGCCGCAGATTTGCGCAGGTGAACGCAGATACAGTCCATACCATTCGAGCCTCCGCCAAAGCGCAGAGGCTCGATTGATTCTTTTTGTACAAAAACAACTAGCGGTCTGGCCCATGGCCGAGGCCCTGGGCGCGCCTCAATCGATCTGCGTACATCACCTGCGTAGATCTGCGGCTGCAGTGCCGTTGTAGTTGATTTATCCGCGTCACTCCGCGCAAATCCGCGGCTGCCCGGCCGTTACTATCGCGGCAGAAACTGGGTCGGGATAGGATTGTCCGGCCGCTCCGAATCCCAATAGATCGTCACCACCCACCAGCGCCCGGCATCCTTCAAGAGCTGGATGCTGTTGATCCCGCGCGCGAATGGCGTGGGATCCTCGGCTGTGCGCCGCGATTCGTAGGTGCTGAAGATCTGCATGATGTTTCCGTACGCATCGGCGTGTCTCGAGATTTCGCGCTCGAAGAAGCCGTTCTTCTCCAGGTTTGCGCCGGCGCGTGTCGCGTACTCCTCGGGGGTCCACACCCGCGCCATCGCACCGCCGCCCTGCCGCAGTCCCGTCGGGATGAGCCGAGCGCCGGGCACGAAGAGCGAGCGGAACCGATTCCAGTTCCGCGCCTGGCCCGCAGGTCCCGAGATCACGTCGTAGAGCGTCTTGATGATCGCGTCGACCGAAGCGACGTCAGCGGGGTCGGCGGTCGGCGGCGTTGTCGTGTCGACCTGCGCTACGAGCGGCGCCGCGGCGAACAGCAGCACCGCGAGAATGCCTAACGAGTGACGAGAGCGAGCCAGCATGTGCGTTCTCCAAAAAGAAGGTCAGGTGGGCATCGCCGGCAGGTAGCGCTCGCGAAGGATGTCGCAGTGATGGCGCTCGTGGCCAGCCATGATGAAAGGCACCGCGCGAACGGAGTACGGACGGCCATTGGCTTGTCCGCGGCGCAGCAGCTCCTCGGCATCGAGTCCCGAGAAGAACGCCACCGACGCCGCCCGCACCGCACGAAACTCGGCGACGATGTCGGCCAGCTTGCGCGAGCCGGAGTGGGCATTCGCCGCGTACGTGTTCTCGTCGAAGCCCGGCAGCTCGACCGTCTCGCCGCGCGCAAAGCAGACCGCGCGATAGCAGAAGATGCGCTCGGTATCCGCCATGTGCCCGGCCATCTGCTTCACCGACCATTTATCCGGTCCGTAGCGAAAATCGCCTTGGGCATCGGTCAGCGCGCCGAAGAGCGACGCGGTGTCGTCGATCTGCCGAGCGAGTTGAGCGAGAATGTCGGTTCCACCCGGAGGAACTTTGGAGATGTAGCGTTCGAAGTACGGCGCGTATTCGTCCGGCTCCGGACGATCGATGGTCGCTGGCATGGCGTGTCCTCTGTGAAGTAGGGCGCGAAGATGCCGGACCACGATCGGCGTCGCCAGCATTCACGGGTCCGAGACTCGCAAGACGGGTGTTGCGCGCGCCGTAGCCTCTCGTAGGTTCGTCGCATGACCGAGCCATCCTTCACGCCGCGCCGCGGCGCCGGCGGCACGCCCGGCGGACTCGGCACCTTCTTGTTTGGTGCGGGGATGATCGTCGCCGGCGGCTGGCTGCTGATGAATCACGTCATCGTATCGAGTGGCGTCTGGCAACTGTTCGGCGTCAACGCCTTCGGCCTGTCACTGCTCCCGATCATCATCGGGATCGGTCTGCTCTTCTTCGACGGCAAGTCGATGATCGGCTGGCTGCTCACGGGCGCCGGCGCCGTGATCATCTTCGTCGGCATCATCACGCAGCTTCATCTTTTCTTTCTGCCGACGAGCCTCTTCAATACGCTCGTGATGTTGATCCTGATCACGGGCGGAATCGGGTTGGTCGCGAGGTCGCTGAGGGCGCAGTAGCGGGGGTAGGGTGTGGGGGGTGGGGTGTGGTTGCCATTGAGATCTCGCCTCCGCCACATCCCACACCCCTACCCCCGCTTCACCGCGAGTCTCGCCCCAAGCCCGATGAACACCACTCCCGTCGCTCTTCCCAGCACTCGTCCGCTGCGCTGGCCTCGCGTGCGGAGCCACGTGCCTAACGAGCTCGCGCCGAGCGCGACGGCGATGTTCACGAGCGTTCCTTGCACGTCGAACATCAGGCCGAGCGCCGCGGTCTGAACCGCGGGATTGCCGCGCGACGGGTCGATGAACTGCGGAAGAAATGCCAGGAAGAACAGAGCGACCTTCGGGTTCAGCACGTTCGTGATGACGCCCTGGCGAAAGACGGCCCACAGGCTCGCGCGCTCGATCGCGACATCGCCGCCGAGCGATGGCGGACGCACCATCGCCCGCACTCCGAGGTAGATGAGATACGCCGCGCCGACAGCGCGCCTTTCTTTCGCAGAACGCTTACCGCCCAGAGCGCGCTGGCTCGCAGCGTGTAAGCGCCCGCGCCGCCAGAGCGAGCTCCTCCCGCCGCCCGCCCCACGACGAAGCTGACAACCCCTCACCGAACCCCTGCGGCCGGCGCAGGACGCTGGGCGATGCCGGGAACCGCGGGCATTCTCCGTTGGCGCGGCCAGACCTCGTCGAGCGTGTTGCCGTCGTAAAGTCTGCCGTTCTTCATCACCATGCGCACGGTGTTCGAGTTGCGGATGTTCTCGAGCGGATTGGCGTTGAGGACGACCAGGTCGGCGAGCTTGCCTGCCTCGAGCGAGCCGAGGTCGGTGGAGAGGCCAATGGCTTCCGCGCCGAAGATCGTCGCGCATCGCAACGCGTCGTGCGCCGACATCCCGCCGGACTGAATCATCCACAACTCCCAGTGATAGCCGAGTCCTTGGAGCTGGCCATGACTGCCAACTCCAATGCGGCCGCCCCCTTTGACGATTTCGTTCGCCACCTTCGCGATGTCGGTAAAGTTGTACTCGTCCTTCATGAACCAGCCGCCCGAATTGCCGCCGCCGAAACTTCCGCGCACGCGGCGCCGCGTCGACGAGGCGAGCACCTCGTAGGGCGTGAAGCGCCGCAGCTTGGCGTCGTCGTAAACGTTCTCGGTCTCGTAGAAATAATTCTCGCCCCACGGGCCGCCGTAGGCGACGATGAGCGTCGGTGTGTACGTGATGCCGCTCTGCGCGAACAGCGTCACGACATCTTTGTACAACGGCGTGATCGGGAGGGAGTGTTCCTGTCCGGGATAGCCGTCCATCAGCATCGTCAGATCGTAGCGGAAATCGAGTGCGCCCTCGGTCGTCGGCATCACCTGCTGCTCCTTCGCCGCCTGGATGATCCACTGCCGCTGCTGGCGGTTGCCCGCCATGTACATCTTCAGCGTCTTGGTGTCGTAGTACTGGCTGTAGCGGCGCATGATGCGGCGCGCGTGATCGAGGTCCTTGATGTCCTCGCCGGCTCCCGGCTGATAGTTGCTGCCGAACAATCCGGGACCGGTCGAGTAGATGCGCGGGCCCACGGCCGAGCCCGCCATGACCGCGTCCTCGTACGAGAGCACGTCGGTGGTGCCCGTCTGCGGATCGCGCGTGGTGGTGACGCCATAGGCGAGATTCGCCAGATACGACCACGGCTGATTGTGCACACCCTGTTGCAGCCGCAGGTGCGCGTGCGTGTCGACGAAGCCGGGGATGATCGTCGCGCCACTCACGTCCACGACGTGCGCGCCGGCCGGCACCTGCACGCTGCCGCTCGCGCCGACGGCAACGATGCGGTTGTTGCGGATGACGATGTCGCCGTGCTCGATGACTTCATCGCCCTTCATCGTCACGATGCGCGCGCCGCGCAGGACGGTCGCCCCCTCGGGCGTGTCGCGTTTCGCCTTCATGATGATCTTCGTCTCGACCGGCTGATAGCCGCGCGGATTCGCCGCCGGTCCCGCGGGTGGCGCGCCGGCGCTGTCGCCGCGCGCGCGCCGGGCGGTCTCGGTCGAATCGTCGACCGCCTTCGCGCGATCGAGATCGTAGACGAAATGCGAGTTGCCGATGGACCAGTGGACGCGCTTGCCATCGGAGCTCCACCCTGGAAACTGCGCGCCGACGTCGGTCAGTCTGCGCGCTGGAAATTCCGCCGCCGCGGGATCGGCGAGCGCGATCGTCGGCGCGTCCCCGGCGAAGGGCACCGGCACGATGTACAGATCGCTGGCGATCTGCACCAACGCTTGATCGCCCAGCGGCGACATGCGGATCGTTCCCGCCGGCGCCGCGCTCGCTCCACCCGGCGCCGGCTCGGGGAAGCGCGCACCCGTCACGCGGAGATGCGTGCGCTGATCGCTGCCATCCCAACGGATGGAGATCAGTCCTTCACCCTGGCCATAGAGGAAAATGCGCCCGGTGTCGGACGCCGCGAAGTGCGGCGAGCCGCGCCCCTGTCCACTAGCGATGAACGTCGGCTTGCCGCCCGCGGCCGGCACCCACACCAGCTCCGCCGCTCCGGTGAATCCGCTTTGTTCGCGCACCGACTGCGCCGGACTGCGGCTCACGACGATCCGCGATCCGTCCGGCGACCACACGGGCTGCAACCAGAGCGCGTTCGCGGGCGTGAGCGCGACGGGCGTGCCCCCGGTGGAGGCGACCTTATAGAGATGTCCGCCCTCCATCGTCCACGTCACGAAGGCGATCCATTTTCCGTCGGGCGACCACGCCGGCTGCGCATCGTTCCCTTCGAGATCGCTCAGCCGGCGCGGCGTGCCGGCGGGAAAATCCATCACGTACAATTTGTCCATCGCGACGAACGCGAGTCGCTTGCCGTCAGGCGATGGCGTAGCGTCGCGCATCTGCCGCACGGTGAATTCGGCGCCGTCGTCGACGCGATAGGTAAAGGCGAGCTTCGGCCCGATGCCGATCTGCGTTCGTACGTGGAAGGGAATCTGCGCCGCGGCCGAGCCATCGACCGGCACGCGCCAAATCTTGCCGCCGTAGGTCGTGATCACGGCTTTGCTGTCGGGCGTGAATGAGTAGCCCGGCAGCACATCGAGCGGCGCGACCGATTCCTGTTCATCGTGCTGCACGGGGAACGCGAGCCAGCGCTCCTCGCTCGTCTCGAGATCGCGGATGCGCAGACCCGTCTGCGCCTCGTAGCGCGTGCCGTAGACGAGATACTTGCCGTCGCGCGACAGCGCCGGCCGGAACGCCGAGCCGTAGGGCGACGCGCGATTCTCCCGGCGTCCCGTCTTCCGATCGAACGTCATCAGCTGATACTGCGGCAACCCGGAGTTGTACTCCCACGACCCCGAGCGCTGCGCCATCCAGATGTACCGGTCGTCCTTGCCGAACGCGGCGCCGAGCGTGCTGACCGCAAAGCCGCCGTTCGGAAGCGGCGTCGGATCGCGCACGAGCTGCGTGCCGCCGCCGCCATCGCGGTGGTACATCCACAATTTCGACGGCCCGATGGGCGTCGTCGCGCGCGAGACGACGATGTACGATCCGTCCGGCGTCCAATCGGGCGACCGATAGCGATTGTTCTTGCCGCGCGTGATCTGCCGCACCTGCTTGGTTGCGACGTCGATCGTCCACACGTTGTCGCCGCCATCGCGGTCCGAGGTGAACACGATCAGCTTGCCGTCTGGCGAAAAACGCGGCTGCGCGTCGTAGGCCATGCCGCTAGTCAGCGCTGTCGCTTCGCCCCCGGCAATCGGCATCGTGTAGAGGTCGCCAAGCAGGTCGAACACGATCGTCTTGCCGTCGCGGGCAACGTCGAGCGAGATCCACGAGCCCTCGTCGGTGTCGATCGACACGTTGCGCGTCGCATCGAGCGGCAGATCTCGGCCGCGCGGGGCGGCGGGCGGACGACGGATGCTGTCTTGCTGTGCGTGCGCGGCGACGGTAACTGCGCCGAGGGACAGAGACACGAGCAGAACGAGAGCTGAGCGCATGGTTCCCCTTGGAGAGTCGCGGACGCGCTAAGATGGCGCGCGCCCGAGAATGGCACGAGGGGTCGGCGTGTTAGGAGGGCGCAACCATCGGTCGGCGCGCCGCCGTCCAAGATGTATGCGATTTGTGATGAGGTTTCTTATGGCGGGCGCACTCGCGGCCTGCGCCACTGCGCGGCAACAGCTTCGTCTTCGAGACGTCGACCAACCCGGCGATTTTCAAGTACGTCGATCCTAAGGAGTCGGCCGCGCAGTTCGAGAACACCATGGCGCACCAGCTACATCACATCGGCTTCGCCGCGGCGTGCGGCGACGAGCCCGCCGCTCCGAGAGGCGACGAGCGCGTCGGCGCCGTGCTCCACTGGGCGAGTGCGTTCGGGGAGGGATTGGCGATGCTCGCCGCTGCCGGCTCGCCCGCTGTCCATCCCCACGCCGCCGATGACGCCGAGACGCGCGGTCGCTGGGATCGTGACGTCGCCAACGCGCCAGCCGATCTCGAGACGGTCCAGCGATTCTTCTTCGATCTGCTCGCGAATCGCTTTCCATCCGCGGATTCAGCGCAATCCGTCGCCATGTCGTTCCTCGGCGTGCAGCGGCCGTGGTACACGGTCGGCTACGTGATGGCGTCGACGATCGAGCGTGTTCGCGTGCGGGCGACGCTCGTCGCGACCGTGTGCGACAGCCGCCAATTCTTTGCCGCGTACAACGATGCCGCCCGAGCCCCCAACGCGGCCACGCCGGCTAGTGCGACGCTTCCGCTCTGGTCCGACTCTCTACTCGCGAGATTGGCATCGCCGTAAGAGGGTTCCGCTCTCGTTCGGCTTTCTACTCGCGAGTCTGGCATCGCCGCAGGAGGGTAGTGCCGATCGGAATGATTTTGCGGGTCACATCCGATCAAGCAATTCTTGTACAAAACACGCAATGCAGGTAATGCTGGCTCTTCTCGCAGCCATCGCTGAGGTGCTTGATCGGCTCGATCGGCCAATTACTCTGATCCGCGCAACCCTCCTACGGAGATGCTGGACCTCCCCGGCCAATCGCCGCCAAACCAGCCGCGCGGAGCTGCGCATTCAGGGCGAAAACATCTTTCGCGAGAAACTCGCGCCAGCGCCCCGTCAACGCAGCGAGAGATTTCTGGAGCTCGCTCCATGCAACCATCGCTTGCGTCGTCGGCGCTGCGTCGCTGCCGTCGATGACGCTCAACAGCTGAGTGAGCTCGCCGCTTAGCTGCGCGAACGTTGGCTCGGCGCTAACAGCGGGCGCGCCGCCACCGCGACCATTGCCGCCACCGCCGGCAATGGCCGCGACTTTCCGGTCGGCGGTTGCGATCGCGTCGGCGAGCGGCCTCGCCGGCGCCTTGTCACGCAGTGCACGCAACTCCGCGCGCAGCGCGCGAGCCTGCTCGGTCGCCGTCGCGACGACGTGCAGCGCATCCTGAACGCCCTTCGCGATGGCGAGCTGCTGCTGGAGCGCCGCCAACGTCGTCTTCACCCGCGGATCCATCTTCAGCGTCAGCGGCTGCGTAGTGCTCTGCCCGTTCACCGTCAACTTCACCGTGTACTGTCCCGGCAGCGCGAACGCGCCGAGCGGCTCGAGCGGCGTGTCGTGGTAGATGGCGGAGATCGGGAAATCTCGGCGCGCGACTTCAGGAATCGGGTAACGCAGGTCCCACACCCAGCGATGCATCCCCGCGGCGGTCGAGAGATGCTTCGGCAATCGCACCCAGTAATAGGGCACGTTGATGTCTTTCGCGGCGACGGTGTCCGGCTTGTCGTCGCTCGCGTAGCGGCGCACGAGATGGTTCTGCGCGTCGAGAATCTCGATCGACATCGGACCGGGCGCGTCGGCCTTCAGGAAGTAGTCGAGGATCGCGCCGTCGGGCGGATTCTGCCCCGCCGGCTCCTCCGGCGGCAGCGGCGTGTCCGGCCAATTGTTGCGCCGCATGCGATAAGTGAGCCGGGGCTTGAACAGGTGCGCATCGACCTGCATCGCGCTGCCCTCGAGCTGCCGCAGCCGCGAGATGTCGTCGAGAATCCAGAACGACCGGCCATGCGTGCCGGCGATGATGTCATCGTCGTGCACGACAAGATCGCGGACGGATGACGCCGGCATATTGAGCCGCAGCGATTGCCAGTGGTCGCCATCATCGAACGAGACGTACACCTGCCGCTCGGTGCCGGCGAACAGCATCCCTTTTCTCACCGGATCTTCGCGCACCGAGTTCACCGCGCCCTCGTTGTCCGGGATGCCGGTCGTCGTGTGCGTCCACGTCTTGCCGCCATCGTGCGTGCGGTAGATGTGCGGCTTGTTGTCGTCGAGCCTGAAGGCGTTGATCGCCGCGTAGACGGTGTTGTCATCGAAGTGCGATGACTCGAGCTGCGACACCTTCGCCCACGGCGTCAGTTCTTTCGGCGTGACGTTCGTCCAGTGCGCGCCGCCATCGCGCGTGAGATGAATGAGGCCGTCGTCGGTTCCGGCCCAGATGGTATTCACGTTTTTCCGCGACGGCGCGACGGCGTAGATCACACCCGGGTGATGCGCCTTCGCCTGGGGCTGATCGCTGAACACGCCAATGCTCGGCGGAACGGTCGAGTCGGTCGTGCGCGTGAGGTCGGGACTGATGACCGTCCAACTCGTGCCGCCGGTCGTGGTCTTGAACAGCACATTGCCGGCGAGGTAGAGCACGTGCGGGTCGACGTACGAGAACAGAAGCGGCATGGTGCGCAGGAAGCGATACTTGCTCCCGCTTCGCGTGACGGCGGGCGAGATGTTCTGCGTCTGTCGTGTGCGCTTGTCCCAGCGCGACGCCTTGCCGCCGTAGATGATGTTCGGATCGAGCGGGTCGGGCGCGACGTAGCCGTATTCCTCGACGCCCACCGGCATCCAGTCGGCGAAGGTGATCTGCCCGTAGTCGCCTCGGCTCGCGATGCCGACCGAGCCCGATTCCTGTTGGCTGCCGTACACCCAGTACGGAATCTGATTGTCGGTGATAACGTGATAGAGCTGCGCCGTGGGCTGATTGTACCACGAGCTCCACGTCTCGCCGCCATTGACCGTGATCGTCGCGCCCTGGTCGACGGCGAGCAAGATGATCTGCGGCACGTCGGGGTTGATCCAGATCGTGTGATAGTCGTCGCCGCCGGGCGCCCCCTTCCACGCCACGAAGTTCGTGCCGCCATCCGTCGACGTGTACGCCGATGTGTTGGCGACGTAGATGACGTCCGGATTTTTCGGATCGACTTTGACCTCGGCGAAATCGGACCCGCGCCCCGACACGCGGCTCTCGCTGTTGGTGCGGCGCCAGCTCTCGCCGGCATCGTCCGAGCGATAGATCCCCGTAAGCGGCCCTGCATCCACCACCGCGTACATGCGCTTCGCGTCGCTCGGTGCGACCGCGAACCCAATGCGACCCAGTCCCTGCGCGGTGGTGGGGAGACCGGTGGTGAGCTGACGCCAGGTCGTCCCACCATCGACCGATTTGAATAGTCCCGAGTTCGGTCCCTGGAAGGCACCGTTCTCCCATGGCGCTTGGCGCGCGGACCAGAGATCGGCGTAGATCGTCTGCGCGTTTGTCGGATCGAACGCCAACGCGATCGCGCCGGTGTTCTCATCCTTGTAGAGCACCTTCTGCCACGACTTGCCGCCGTCGATCGAGCGAAAGACACCCCGCTCCTGATTCGGTCCGTACGGATGGCCGAGCGCCGCGACAAAGAGCCGGTTCGGATCGGACGGGTCGATCAGGATCGAGCCGATCTGCTGCGCATCGTCCAGCCCCATGTGCGTCCAGGTCGCTCCGGCATCCGTCGACTTGTAGATGCCATCGCCGGTGGAGAGGTCGGGGCGCTGCAGCCCCTCTCCGCTGCCGATGTACACGATGCTCGGATCCGACGGCGCGACCGCCACGGTTCCGACTGATCCCGTCGGCTGATCATCGAAGATCGGCTTCCACGTGCGGCCAAAGTCCGTCGTCTTCCACGCGCCGCCGTTGTTGACGCCGACGTAGAACACGTTTGGCTGACCGCGCACTCCGGCCGCGCCGACAGTCCGCCCTCCGCGAAACGGCCCGATCATCCGCCACCGCATCTCGGCGAACGCGCCGGCGGGCACTTGCTGCGCGGTGGCAGGAAGCGCGTTGACCGTGAGCAGCGCGGCGATGGCGATTTGGCGAACGGAAAACATCACGAGAGACTCCGTTTGAGAAGCGAATCAGCCGCGGATTCCCGCGAGCGCGACGGCACGAGTGATAGGAGAGAGATGCAGTAGCCGTCTACCCGTCGCCAGATACGTCGAGAGGACAGCGCCTGAGCGGCGCTGCCCTCTCCTCTCCATCGCGATGGTACTCACACCGCCGGCGGATCGCTCTCCCGCTCGGGATGCCGGTGTTTCGCGATCGCCGCGATGAACCTTTGCGCGACATCTTTCGCGCCCGACTCCTCGAGCAGCACGCCACCGTCCGGCTCACCACTCCGCAACTTCTCGGAGATGCCGGCCTTCTGGAGCAGCGCTCTCGATGCCCCGAGCGCGAGGATCGTCTTGCTGTGCCGGTACTGATTGGTCACGAACTCCATCGTGTGGCCATCGGCGGCCAGTGCGGACACCCCCGCGTCGCCATCGGGAAGCACGACGGCGTCGAAGAGGACGGGCGGTGAGTTCTCCATCGACGCATCGACTTCGATGCTGTCGCCGCTCATCGTGGAGTACGTGCCAAGACGCGGTGCCACAAACCGCGGAACCGCGCCGGCGCTCGTGAGCGCGGCGTGTAGCGCCGACAGCGAATCACCCTGCACACCGTCCGCGACGAGAATGGCCACGCGGCGCGTGCGCACGCCGACTTCGCCGGGCAGGGCCGTGAGCGACAACGCGGGTGACACCGTCACCTCCGGTTTCGCCGGCTTCGCCAGTACGCGCGGCAGCGCTTCAGGCAAATCGATCCCGAGCCCGTCGGCGACGTGCGCGGCGAGACCTTCATCGACGTTGCGAAGCGAGGCCACCATGCGCTCGCGAATCGCCGGTACCGTGAGCTTGCTCAGCTCGAATCGGAAGCCGCCGACGATGTGCTGCTTCTCCCACTCTGTCTGGCTGTTGTAGAAGAGCGTCGCCTGGGTGTAGTGATCGGCGAATTTCTCGGGCTTCCCGCGCACCTTGTCCTCTTCGATTGGCTCCGGGAAAGAGACGAATCCCTTGGCTCCTGCCTGGAAGGGACAGCCCCCCGCCAGCGAGTTGGGCTCGTACGCCACGCGCCCCCGCGCGATGGCTTGGCGATGCATGCCGTCGCGCTGGTTGTTGTGGACATGCGCGACCGGCGCGTTGATCGGAATCTCGTGGAAGTTCGGTCCGCCGAGCCGCGAGATCTGCGTGTCGACGTACGAATGGATGCGACCGGCGAGAAGGGGATCGTTCGAGAAGTCGATACCCGGCACGACGTGCGCCGTGCAGAATGCGACCTGCTCGGTCTCAGCGAAGAAGTTGTCCGGATTCCGGTTCAACACCATCCGGCCCACGGGCGTGACGGGCACCAATTCTTCCGGGATGATCTTCGTCGCGTCGAGAATGTCGAAGCTGAAACGTTCCGCGTCCTGCTCGGTGAAGATCTGGAAACCCAATTCCCATTCGGGATACTCACCCGCTTCGATCGCCTCCCATAGGTCGCGCCGATGAAAGTCGGCGTCGGCGCCGGCGATCTTCGCCGCCTCGTCCCACACGAGCGAGTGCGTGCCTTGCTTCGGCTTCCAGTGAAACTTCACGAAGACGGATTTGCCGGCGTCGTTGACGAGCCGATAACTGTGGACGCCGAAGCCCTGCATCATGCGATAGCTGCGCGGAATCGCGCGATCCGACATCGCCCACATCATCATGTGGGTCGACTCCGGCATCAGCGAGATGAAATCCCAGAAGGTGTCGTGCGCCGATGCCGCTTGGGGCATCGCATGATGCGGCTCCGGCTTCACCGCGTGCACGAGGTCCGGAAACTTCATCGCGTCCTGGATGAAGAAGACGGGGATGTTGTTGCCGACCAGATCCCAATTCCCTTCGTCCGTATAAAACTTGACGGCGAAACCGCGCACGTCGCGCGCCGTGTCGACCGAGCCGCGCTCGCCGGCGACGGTGGAAAAGCGCACGAACACCGGCGTCTGCTTGCCGGCGGCCTGGAACGGCGCCGCGCGCGTGAGCCGCGTCAGCGGCGCGTAGCACTCGAAGAAACCGTGCGCGCCCGAGCCGCGCGCGTGCACGATCCGCTCGGGAATTCGCTCGTGATCGAAGTGCGTGATCTTCTCGCGCAGGATGAAATCTTCGAGCAGCGTCGGGCCGCGCAGGCCTGCTTTCAGGGAGTTCTGATTGTCGGCGACCGCCACACCCTGGTTGGTCGTCAGCGCGCGGCCCGTGTTGTCGACGCGAACGCGGTCGAGTGGATCGGTCAGCGGGCTCACGCCCTGGGCCGCGTCGCCGGTGCCTGTCTTATCGGAGGCGTTGCTCTCTGTGATCGTGCTGGAGCCAACCACCGGCGACGACGCCTCGACGCTGAAGCCGATCGGTGGATTCACCGCGTTCTTTCGGCCGAACTCACCTGGCTTGTTGGCGTTGAACACGACCGATGCCGCCAACTCCTGCGTTGCCTCTGCTTTCTGCGCGAGCTCGTCGCCCGATGGCGCCGGTGAAGGATGTGAGGGAGCGCTGGCCGTATTGCGCGACGCGGCCTTGGCGGCGGATTTGTTGACCGGAGCTCCTGATTCCGGGCGGCTGGACTTGCGCGCGGCGGAACCGGCTGACGATTTCGATGCCTTCTTCTTCGCCATGGATGTGATGGGAAACGGTCCGCGCTTCCGCCGGAAGGCGCATCGTCACCGCGTTCGCGGAGCGATGGCAGACTAGACCGTGCGCCCTTTGCACAAATCGGGCGCAATGGGCCAATGACGTCATCGAATTTTGCATCCGTGCCGCCAACTACCTCTCGCCAGATGGCGACCCGCATCGCAACATCTAGGCGGACACTTCCGGACGCCGACGCCAGACGCGATGCCCAGCATCTCTGTCCGCTCCCACCTGGTCGCTTTCTTCGAGTGCGTGTGGCTCGCGGCAGCGGCGTGCGCGGTCTTCCCAGAGCCCGCCGAGACACTGGCCGAGCGCGATTTCCGGAGCCTCGCCACGCAGCGCGGCAGCGTGTGGGGGCGGGATCAGCTGCCCGACGCGAACCCGCACGGCCCGATTGAGCGTCCCGATCTCGCCGACTCGTTGGACAGAAATGATCCGCTCGAGTACGTCGCCAGAGGGGAGCGCGCTCGCGCGCTACGGCCCAGTCTCGCGGACCGCGCTTACTACTGGGCTACCCCCGGCTCGACCCGTCGATGGCGGACGCGTACTACGCGCTCTGGGTGCTGCGGCGGCGTCGCGTGTACGTCGTCGCCGGTGATACCGCCCTCCTGCGGAAGCCGACGCGCGCCGAGATCGTCGCGCTCGACTCGTTGCCGCTCCTGGCCAATCTCTCGAATCCGTTCTTCGACAACCAGCGCGATTTTCCGAATGTGATCCCCGACGTCGTCCGCGCTCGGGACAATGATCCAGCCTCGGCCGGGATTCTCGCGTACGCGCGGCGCGATTTCCGGCGGGCGGTGGCGCTCTGGGCGACGGCGCTGAAGAACGATCGAGAAGCCTTCTTTCTGCATCTGCCGCGCGCGTACGCGTGGTTTCGCCTGAGCGAGGTCGATAGCGCGATCAGCGATCTGAACCCGCTGGTCGAACGCATCGAGCAAATCCAGCGCGACTCGCTCACCGCGCCGTACCTGTCGAAGGCGTCGCTGCTCTACAGCATCGGGATGCTCCAGGCCACCCAGCATCGCGTGGCCGAGTCGCGGGCCGCGTATCAGCGTGCGCTGACGGAGAATCTCGGGTTCTACATGGCGCACGTCCGTCTCGCCGGCAGCGCGTTGGCCGAGCACGATACCGCCACCGCGCTCGGCGAGCTCGAGAGTGCGATCGTCATCCGCGCGGACGATCCCTTCGTCGACACGTACTACCGTTTCCTGCTGCTGCTGACGCACCACGACGCCGACGCCGAGCGGCAACTTCGCGCCGCCATCACCGCGGACTCCGACTACGCGCTGCCGCATCACGTGCTCGCCCGCGCACTCGAGGCGCGCCACGACACCACGGCCTCGATCGCTGCCTACGAGCGTTATCTCGTCCACGCCAAGCGTGACGCAACCGAAGTGCCCTACACGATGCTGCGGCTCGGCGCTCTCAAGAGGCGATAGTCGCCAAACGGCGATGTGCCCTCCGCGCAGCTGTGGCTGTGTACGAGTGCTCGTCAACGATTGCGCAGAGGAAAAAACCAAGGGCGATCGATCGAGGCCGCGTACCGAGCGCCCTCTTGCGCGATGGGTAGACTACCTACATGATATAGGTAGACTATCAACCCATCGCCATGCCCCGTCTCCCCGCCGCTAAAGCCGAGCTCGTCCCCGGGACGCTCGACATGCTGATTCTCCAGACGCTGACCGTGCAGCCGCTGCACGGCTACGCCATCGCGCAGCACATCGAGCGGTTGTCGGAGAGCGTCCTCCGTGTCGAGCAGGGATCGCTCTACCCGGCGCTCGAGCGGCTGCAGAAAAAAGGATGGGTCACCTCCAAGTGGGGACAGTCGCCCACCGGACGGCGGGCCCGCTACTACACGATCTCCGCCGGCGGCCGCAAGCAGCTCGGCGCGGAGATCTCGAGCTTCGACCGCGCGCTCCTCGCCATCAACCGCGTGATGCGGCGCGCCTGACCGGAGCTCTCC
>JALZAE010000170.1 GCA_030948535.1 Gemmatimonadota bacterium
GACCAGGCTCTCGGTGAGCAGCTGGCGCAGCAGCCGCGCGCGCGACGCGCCGACCGCCATGCGGACCGCGATCTCGCGCTGGCGCACGATCGCGCGCGCGAGCAGCAGGTTCGCGAGATTCGCGCAGGCGATGACGAGCACGAGCACCACGGCGAACACGCCGGGCGCGGCCAGCATCGTCGCCTGCGCATCCAGCGGAAGGAGCGACTCCTGTGGCCGAAGCCCGACCCCCACGAGTCGGCGGGGCGCACCCCGTAGCGGCTCGGCGCGCGCGGGCTCGCGAGCGATGGCAGACATCTCGCCCGCGGCTTGCCGGCGCGACACGCCCGGCCGGACGCGCCCGTGGAGCAGCAGAAAGCGATTGTCGCGCGCCGCGAGATCACCAGGCGTGGCGCCAAGACGCGCCGCCGTGGTGATCGGCATCCAGAAGTCCGGGAATCGCGGCTGCGTTCCCATGAAGTCGCGATCCGCGACGCCGACGATCGTAACGTGAACGCCGTTGACGAGCACATCGCGACCGACGACGTCGGGCGACGCCGCGAATCGCGAGCGCCAGAATCGGTCGCCGAGTACGATGACCGGCGCCGCGCCTTCGGCCTCGTCGCTCGGTCCGAGTCCGCGTCCGAGCTGCGCCGCCCCACCGAGCACGCTGAAGTAGTTGCCGGAGACGCAGGAGCAGGTCGTCGCGATCGGCGCCGTGGGTCCGGCGCCCGACTGGCCGGATGGCGCCATCGACATGAAGCGCCACGAGAAGGCAACGATGCCGTTCATCGAGCGCGCGTTGGCCGACAGATCGCGATAGTCGGAGTAGGAGAAGAGATTATTCCAGGCGGCGCCTTCATCGATGGCGAAGAAGCGCACGAGCGTCTTGGGCTCCGCAACGGGAAGCGGCCGCCACACCATCGCGTCGACGACGGTGAAGAATCCGCAGTTGACGCCGATGGCGAGCCCGATCGCGCAGACGGCGACGAGTGTGAACGCCGGACTGCGGCGCAGCATCCGCGCCGCGTAGCGAACATCCTGCGCGACGGTCTCGATGGCGGGAAAGCGCCACGCGTCGGCGCTGCGCTCGCGAAGCGACAGCGCGTTGCCCAGCTTGCGGCGCGCGGCGTGGCGCGCGTCGTCGGCGTTCATGCCTTCGTGCTCGTGGTCGCGCTCGAGCATCTCGCGATGGAATCGCAGCTCGTCATCCAGCTCGCGCTCGAGCGCCGCGCCGCGCAGGCGCGAGCTCAGGCGCCGGCAGAATTGCAAGAAGGCGCCGAGCATCGGTCAGCTCTCCTTCGCGCGCATCACACGCGCGACGGCGCCGGCAACGCGATCGAAGCTCGAGGCCTCGACGCCGAGCTGCTTGCGGCCCGCCGCGGTGAGCGCGTAGTAGCGGGCCCGCCGCTTGGTCGGCGTCTCGCGCCACTCTGATCTGACCCACCCCTTCACCTTCATCCGCTGCAGCGCCGGGTAGAGCGATCCCTCCTCGATCCGGAGCACGTCTTTCGACATGCGCTGGATGTGCTGGGCGATGCCGTAGCCGTGCAGGGCGCCGAAGGTCAGCGTCTTCAGCACGAGCATCTCGAGGGTGCCGGGGAGCAGGTCGTTCTTTTCCGAAGCCATATGTATAGGCGCTCTATGGGTGACGCGTCTATGTATACGGCCGGCGCGCGGCCTCGTCAAGATCAGACCTTGCGCGTCTTCCACCGTCCCTTGCGGAAGATCCCGGCGCTGGCGATCGCGAGCGTCGAAAAGGCGATCGCCACCGCGGCGAAGGCGCCGCGCGGACCCAGGCCCATCACCACCGCGAGCAGATACGCGAGCGGAATCTCCCACAACCAGAAGACGAAGAAATTGAGCAGCGTCGGCGTGCGCGTGTCGCCGGCGCCGTTGAACGCCGCGGTCAGGACCATGCCGTAGGCGTAGAAGAGAAAGCCGCTGGCGACGTAGCGGAGACAATCGATGCCGTAGGCCTGCACCGCCGGATCGTGCGTGAAGACGCCGACGATCACGCGCGCGAACAGCACGAACACGAGCCCCACCGAGCCGAGAAAGACGAGATTGTAGGAGCCCGCCATCCATACCGCCTTTTCGGCGCGGTCGGGCTTGCCGGCGCCGAGCGCCTGTCCGACCATCGTCGCGGCCGCGTTACTGAGACCCCAACTCGGCAACAGCGCGAAGAGCACGACGCGGATGCCGATCGTGTAGCCCGCGAGCGCCGTGCTGCCGAACGTAGCGATGATGCGAACGAGACCGATCCAGCTCGCGGTGGCGATCACTGCCTGGCCCGCGCCCGAGATCGAGAGGCGCAGCAGCCGCATCATCACCGCCGGATCAATACGGAGGTGCCGCCGTCCGATCGCGATGCGCGACCCCGGCCGCGCCAATCTGCTCAGGGCGAAGAGCGCGCCGAGTCCCCGCCCCGTGGTCGTCGCGATGGCGGCGCCGGTGACACCGAGCTTAGGAAACGGTCCGAGTCCGAAAATCAGGCAGGGGCCGAGCGCGATGTTGATCGCGTTCGCAAACCAGAGCACGCGCATCGCGATCGCGGCGTCGCCGGCGCCGCGGAAGATCGCGTTGATCAGGAACAGCATGAGAATCGTGAGATTGCCGCCGAGCATCACGCGCGCGAACGTCGATCCCACGGCGAGCACCGACGGCGACGCGCCCATCAGGGCGAGGAGTCGCGGCGCCAGCACTACGCCGGCCACGCCGAGGATGAGTCCTCCGATGACACCAAGCACGATCGCCTGCACGGCGGCGCTCGCCGCCGCCTCCGGATCTTTTTCGCCGATGCGTCTGGCGACCGTGGCCGTCGCCCCGATCGCCAGTCCGACCGCGACGGTGTACACGATCGTGAGCAGCGACTCGGTGAGCCCGACGGTAGCGACCGCCTCGGCGCCGAGTCGTGAGACGAAGAACACATCGCAGACGGCGAAGACGCTCTCCATGAGCATCTCGAGCACCATGGGAACGGCGAGCACGAGGATCGCGCGTCCGATGGAGCCCTGCGTGTAGTCGCGTCTGGATCCACGCAGCGCTTCCCGTACGGACGTCCAGAAGCCATCGTCCGGTGCACCCGCGAGTGCCGGCTCTGCTGCGTCGCCTTGAGGGATGTCGAGTGACACGGGTGCCATCCGATGTGAAAAGGGCAGCGCCGATCGTGGCGCCGCCCCCTCGGGTTCGAGCGGTGATGATATCATCGCCGGAAAGTCGCGACAAGGAGAACTCTCCAATGTGATTCGTGACCGGTACGACATATGCAGCTTCGAATTCTCGCTCCGAGTGGAGGTGCGAGATGCTCTACACGCTGGCGATGGTGCTCGTCCTGATGTGGCTGCTGGGCTTCTTCGTGTTCCACGTGGCGGGTGGCTTGATCCATCTCCTGTTGGTGCTCGCCGCGATCATGCTTCTGCTCCGGATCATCGAAGGGCGTCCCGTCACGTAGTGGTTCGAGCGCGCGCGAGAAAATGGGGCGGCGAGTGAGCCGCCCCATTTTTTTGCGCGTGTGCTAGGCACGGCTGCAGATTGCCGCCGTAACTCTTTTCCTTTTCGCAATCGACCGAATGGCCAACGAGTCGCCGAAATTGCCGGCCGCCACCGGAGATCTCGATCCAGAGATTCTTCGGAGCGCGCTGCACTCCGCCGCGGATTGGGTGGCGGACTACATCGCGCATCCCGAGCGCCATGCGGTGCTATCGCGCGCCGAGCCTGGCGACCTGCGCGGCGCACTGCCGGCGCGCGCACCGGCGGGTGCGGAGCCCCTCCAGCGAATCATGGACGATTTCGAGCGACTCGTGCTGCCGGGGATCACGCACTGGAATCACCCTGGCTTCTTCGCCTACTTCTCCGTCAGCGCGTCGGCGCCGGGGATATTGGCAGAGCTGCTGACCGCAGCGCTCAACGTCAACGCGATGTTGTGGAAGACGTCACCTGCCGCGACTGAGCTCGAGGAGGTCGCGCTCGGCTGGCTGCGCGACATGCTGGGACTTCCCTCGGAATGGTTCGGCGTGATCACGGACACGGCGAGCATCTCGACATTGCTGGCACTGGCCGCGGCGCGCGAGGCGTCGACGGATCTGGCGATTCGCGAGCGCGGGATGGCCGGCCGCGCCGATCTGCCGGTGCTTCGCATGTACGCATCCGACCAGGCGCACTCGAGCGTCGACAAAGCCGCGATCACGCTCGGGCTGGGCCGGGAGAACGTGATACGGTTGCCGAGCGACGAGGCATTTCGCATGCGGGCCGACGCGCTGGCGAGCGCGGGCGACGAAGATCGCGCCGCGGGGCGCCGTCCACTCGCGGTCGTGGCGACGACCGGCACGACGAGCACGACGAGCGTCGATCCCGTGCGCGCAATCGCCGAGATCTGCAGACGCGAGCGCATGTGGTTGCACGTCGACGCCGCGTATGGCGGCGCGGCAGCAGTCGCGCCGGAGATGCGATGGGTGTTGGACGGCGCCGAGCTCGCGGACTCTTTGGTGGTCAATCCCCACAAGTGGCTCTTCACACCGATCGATTGCTCGGCGCTCTACGTGAAGGATGGCGCAACGCTCAAGCGCGCCTTCTCGCTCATCCCCGACTACCTGGTCACGGCGCGGCAGGGCGAGGTGATCGACTACATGGACTATGGCGTCCAGCTCGGCCACCGCTTTCGTGCGCTGAAACTCTGGATGGTCATCCGAGCGTTCGGCGCGGAGGGGATCGCGAGCCGGGTGCGCGCGCACTGCGCGATCGCGCGCGAGCTGGCGCAATGGATCGCGGCGGAGCCGGGGTGGCGTGTGGTCGCGCCGGTGCCGCTGTCGGTGGTCTGCTTTCGCTGCGTGCCTGACGAGGGGATGAGCGCGCGTGAAGTCGACGCGCTGAACGAATCGATCATGCATCGGGTGAACGCGAGCGGCGAGGCGTATCTGTCGCACACCAAGCTGAACGGCGCGTTCGTGCTGCGGCTGGCGATCGGCAACATTCGCACGGAGCGTTCGCACGTGGCGCGGGCATGGGATCTATTGCGCGAGGCGGCCGCGGCGCGTTAGCTCACCGCTCGGCGGGTCGGGTTCGCGACACTGGAGGATCGCCTAATGGCTGGTCCGCAGATCGGTGTGTACATCGCGTTCGTCGCACAGGACGAGCCATTCGCGAGGCGACTGTTCGGCGCGCTCCGATCGCGCGGTCTGCGCGTGCAAGCCGACGATCCCATCGGGGATGAAGCGTCCCGCCTACGAGCCATTCCACCGCTGTCCGACCGCACGGTGATCGCGGCGGTCGTCAGCCGCGCGTCGCTACAGTCCGACGCGATGGCGCTGGAGCTTCGGAGGGCGGCGGATCTCCATCGGCCGCTCGTGCGCGCGATGCTCATCCCATCGCCAAGGGTTGGGTCCGGCGACCGCGACGAGGGAATCGACTTCACGAACCCGGAAACGTTCGAGACCGACGTCGATCGTTTGGCGGCCGCCGCTGAAGGTGCGATGGAGTCGGTGGCGAGGGTTCGTCCGTCATCCGCCGAGTTTGTCTTTCTCAGTGACAATTTCGCTCCCGGTCGCGACACGCGTTCCACCCTCGCGCTCGCCAATGTGTTTCGGCGAGCGGTGCTTGTGAATTCCGAGATCGTGCACGACCGCTTCGACCTGTCATTCACGTCGCTGTTGCTCGGTCTCGTACTCTCGGACAATCCGACGTCCGCCTGGCTGGCCGAGTACGTTCGGCGATCATCGATCGATCTGACGGCGTTGAGCCCCGGTTTGACAAGCGAGGCGCTGGAGCGTGTCCGCGGGTTGCCGGCGGAATCGGACCTCGGGGTCACGTTGACACGGTCGGCCAACACGCTGATTGAGAC